>NZ_JAPWAL010000001.1:0-207275 GCF_041432905.1 Rothia sp. 27098_8_161
AGCCGGAGCCCCGCACCAAACCCCGGCGCCAAAACCTCAGTAGCCCCGCCCCTTCCGGCTGTAGCGAACGATACCGCTACCCACATTCAGCCGCTGGCGTGCGTGTACTAAAATGGTAAGCATGTCCAAACCCCTCATTCGACTCCTCGGCCAGGGCGTACGTGCCGCGACTAAGCTTCGCGGTGGCGGCTCCGCTTTCCCCGGCCTTGTCATGGAAAAATTGCACCCCGACTTCGTTGCTGAAGAGCTCGCGAAGCTGCCCTACGGCGTGGTTGTTGTCTCTGGCACGAACGGTAAGACCACTACCACGAAGATGGCTGTGCAGCTGCTTGAAGCTCAGGGTCTGAAGGTTTTCACTAACCGTACCGGTTCGAACTTTGTGCGCGGTGTCGCTGCCGCACTGCTGGGCGAGATGACCCTCGGCGGCAAGCTTGACGCTGATATCGCTGTGCTTGAGCTGGACGAGGCGCACGCCGTGCACTTCGTGAAGGCCGTCAAGCCCGATTACGCTCTGCTGCTGAACGTTCTGCGTGACCAGCTGGACCGCTTCGGTGAGATTGACACGACCCGCCGCATGCTGGCGACCGTCGCCTCCGCAACGACCGGCACCGTGGTGCTCAACCGTGAGGACCCGCGCATCCGCTCCCTCGCTGAGAACGTGCAGCCGGGCGTGACCGTCAAGTATTACGGTCTGGATGAGTCCCTGCGCTCGTACTTCCCCTCGGACGATGAGATGCGCGGCGGCACCGTCGCGAAGGCAACCCTGCCCGAGGCAGACGTCACCCTGACCGCGTTCTCCGGCACCTCCGCAACCTTCGACCTGGCGGGTGTGGAGCGAGTCGGCGAGATCAACCTCTACGGCATTTACAACATCTTCAACGCGGCTGGCGCTATGGCGCTGACCCGCGCCGTCATGGGCGAGAAGCTCAACGAAGATAAGCTCATTGCGGAGCTGGCGAAGATTACCCCCGCCTTCGGTCGCGGTGAGACTCTGAACGTGAACGGCCGCCCGCTGCAGCTGCTGCTGGTGAAGAACCCGAGCGGTTTCCGCCTGTCCCTGGCGAGCGCGAACGCTGACGACTACGCCACCATGATCACGATTAACGACCAGTACGCTGACGGCCGTGACGTGTCCTGGCTGTGGGATGTTGACTTCGACAGCTTGAAGAAGACCGGCGTGCAGATGGTTTCGGGTGTGCGTGCCTGGGATATGGCGCTGCGCCTGGAGCATGACGGCGTGAAGGTTGACGAGGTCAACGAGAACCTGGCGGAGGCACTCAAG
Organism: Rothia sp. 27098_8_161; assembly: GCF_041432905.1. Classification (NCBI taxonomy): domain Bacteria; kingdom Bacillati; phylum Actinomycetota; class Actinomycetes; order Micrococcales; family Micrococcaceae; genus Rothia; species Rothia sp. 27098_8_161. Next base: position 1,283 of record NZ_JAPWAL010000001.1, read on the forward strand.
CAGTTCATCGCTTCCAGCGGTAACGCGCCCATGCGTATTTTCTGCACCTACACCGCAATGCTGGCTCTGCGTGAAGAGCTCGCAAAGATCACTGACGTTGAGAGGGTTTCCTAATGACGGCAACTCACACTTTTGAGGGCACCCCCGCCTCCGGCCCCAATAACGGTAAGACTCTGCGTATTCTGCAGCTGTACCCGCTCGACATGAACATTTACGGCGACTGGGGTAACACTCTGGCGTTGGCTCGTCGCGCGCAGGCGCACGGCTTTGACGTGCAGATTCTGGACCACAACCCCGGTCAGCCTTTCCCGGAAGATGTTGACATTATTCTGGGTGGCGGCGGTCAGGATTCCGGTCAGTCCGTGATTCAGGATGACCTGCACGCGAACGGTGACACGCTGCGCTCGCTGGCTGAGGCTGGCGTGCCGATGCTCGTTATTTGTGGTCTGTACCAGCTGTTCGGTAAGGAATTCCGCACCCGTGAGGGTGAGGTGCTGAAGGGTATCGGCATTTTTGATGCGCACACGGTTGGCGGCGATGACCGCCTGATTGGCAACATTGTTGAGGAGTCTGAGGAGTTCGGCACTGTGATTGGTTTTGAGAACCACTCGGGCCTGACTTACCTGGGTTCCGGCTGCACCCCGCTGGCTACCGTCACTAAGGGTGAGGGTAACAACGTGACCGATGCGTATGAGGGTGCGCGCGTGCACAACGTGATTGGCACCTACCTGCACGGTTCGCTGCTGCCGAAGAACCCGAAGATTTCGGACTACCTGATTGAGCAGGCGGCTAAGCGTAAGTTTGGCGAGTTCACGCCGAACACGATTGACGACTCGCTGGTGGAGAAGGCGCGCGCTTCGGCTGCGTCCCGCCCCCGCTAGCATCCTATTCCGGGCGGTGGCGTGCATTTTCTGAGGTGGTGTGCGCCTCCGCTACGGTATAGTTATGTGAGTACAGTACGGTGCGTGGGACGTTTCGCCGTGCCCGCACGGAGGTTTTGACTAAGGGAGATACGAATGTCCGGTCACTCTAAATGGGCGACTACTAAGCACAAGAAGGCCGCTATTGACGCTAAGCGTGCGAAGGCTTTCGCGAAGTTCATTAAGGCAATTGAAGTTGCAGCACGTATGGGCGGTGCTGATATTGCTGGTAACCCCGCTCTTGACCTGGCTGTGTCGAAGGCGAAGAAGAACTCCGTTCCTAACGACAACATTGACCGCGCAATCAAGCGTGGCGCTGGCCTGACCGGTGAGACCATTGACTACACCGAAATCATGTACGAAGCACGCGGCCCGCAGGGTACCGCTCTGTACATTGAGTGTCTGACTGATAACCGTAACCGTGCAGCGTCTGAGGTTCGCCTGGCTGTGACCCGTAACGGCGGTACCATGGCTGACCAGGGTTCGGTTGCGTTCCTCTTCGAGCGTAAGGGCGTTGCTGAGGTCACCAAGACTGACGGTCTGACCGAGGATGACGTTCTGATGGCTGTTCTGGATGCAGGCGCTGAAGAGGTTCTGGACGAGGGCGACGTGTTCACCGTTGTTTCCGCAGCAACCGACCTGCCCGAGATCCGTAAGGCGCTCGACGAGGCTGAGCTCGAGTATAACAATGACGACCCGGTCTTCCGCCCGACTATGCAGGTTGACCTGGACGCTGAGGGTGCTAAGAAGTTCATGAAGCTGGCAGACGCTATTGAAGAGCTTGACGACGTTCAGAACGTCTACTCTAACGCTAATGTTTCTGCTGAGGTTATGGCAGAGCTGGAAGCTGAGTAATCCCTCGGATTCTGATATCTGACGTTTGAAGAAGCCGCTCCTTTAATCGAGCCGCCGTAGGGTGGCTGGTTGGGGGAGTGGCTTCTTAGCGTCTTGGGGATGGCACGAGTAGTGGCCGTACTCGTGGTGACCGTTCTCGTGGCGTGCCCTGGTGCCGGGTGCTAGGATTCTGAAGGGCTAGAATCTAGAGATTCTAGAGGGAGTTTGTCGAAAGGGGAGATAATGTCTGCCGCTCAACCTGCCGCACGCGATAGCATGCGTGAGAATCATACCGCCACCGCTGTGGAGCGTGTTTCGGGTGCGACCCGCATTATGGGCGTTGATCCTGGTCTGACTCGCTGTGGCTTCTCCATGCTTGATATGACTGCTAATCGTAAGGCGCACTTCGTGAACGTGGGTGTTGCTGGCACGATCCCGGCGGAGTCCCTGGACCAGCGTATTTTCTGGATTTTCAACGCCGCCTCCCACTGGCTCGACACCTACAAGCCGGACGCCCTCGCCATTGAGCGTGTCTTCGCCCAGGAACAGGTGAACACGGTGATTGGTACGGCGCATGCTTCGGGTGCGGTGATTTCTGCGGCTGCAATGCGCGGCGTGCCGGTGTTCTTCCATACCCCTTCGGAGGTGAAGGCGGCCGTGACCGGTAGCGGCCGTGCCGATAAGGCATCGGTGGGTCGTATGGTGACCCGTATTTTGGGTTTGGATTCCATGCCGAAACCCGCCGACGCTGCCGATGCCCTGGCGATTGCAATCTGTCACGGTTGGCGTGGTGGTGGCATCGGTTCGGGTATCAACATGGCGGCCCAGACGCAGACTCACCAGGGGTCACGCCCGGCACAGGCTCGCCGTGGCGGGTCGTTGACTCCGGCGCAGCGTGCCTGGATGGAGGCGGAGGCACGCGCTCGCCGCTAGAGGTGCCTTCGTGGGCCTGTGCGTTGCCTCCTGTTGGCTTGCGTGTATTCGCTAAGAAGTTCGAATATGTGCTTGATTTCAGAAGAAATATTCTAATATACTTGTAGTGTCTCCCCGTTGAACTGGGGGAGTGCGTTCTGAGCGTGTTCTGTGGGTGCCGGAGTTCCCGGTGCCCTCACGCTGCCGTGAGCCTCATTCCTGGGCGCGGTGTTGAAAGGTGGAGAGAAATGATTGCATCCCTGACCGGTCGTGTGGCTCAGGTTGGCCTTGATCATGCGGTGATTAACGTGAACGGTTTCGGCATGCTTGTGTACGCTACTGCGCGTACTCTCTCCAAGCTACGCACGGGTGAGGAAGCTACCGTACTGACCACTATGATTGTGCGTGAAGAGTCGATGACTCTCTACGGTTTTTCGGAGCCTGCCGAGCGTGAAGTGTTCGATATGATGCTTTCGGTTTCCGGTATTGGTCCTCGTATTGCTCTGGCGGTGTTGAGTGTTCACACTGCCGCTGAGGTGGAGCGTGCCGTGGCGACCGGTGACGATAAGGCGTTCACGAAGGTTCCCGGTATTGGCCCGAAGGGTGCCCGCCGTATTGTACTGGAGCTTGCCGGCAAGCTGATTCTCAGCGATGGTCAGACTGATGAGCTGCCGCTGAGCCAGGGCATTGTCTGGAAGCCGCAGGTGCTTGACGCTCTCACCTCTCTGGGCTGGAGCGAGAAGGACGCTTCCGCCGCTATTGACGCTTACGTGCAGCACAACCCTGCCGCAGAGACTGAGCCGGTGGGTGTGGCTCTGCGCGGTGTGCTCGCATCCTTGGGTACTCAGAACACGGTGGGCCGCCACTAAGCGGCGCGCCCTGTTCGATGTATCCCACTCAAACTTTTGTGAAAGAAGAATTCTATGAGCCAGAATCCCTATGAGCCGCAGCCCGCGGCGTCCCTGGTTTCCGGCGGGTATTTTCCCGGTCAGGTGCCCGGCACTCAGGCGTCTTCAGCTCCCGCCCAGCGCCTGGTGGCGATGGAAGAAGAGCCTGAAGAGAAGATGATTGAGGCGGCACTGCGCCCTAAGTCCCTGGACGACTTTGTGGGTCAGCGCCGTGTGCGTCAGCAGCTGTCCCTGGTGCTGGAGGCTTCGAAGATGCGTGGCCGTAGCGCCGACCATGTGTTGCTGTCGGGCCCTCCCGGTCTGGGCAAGACCACTCTCGCGATGATTATTGCGGCAGAGATGGAGGCGCCGCTGCGCATCACCTCCGGCCCGGCGATTCAGCATTCGGGTGATTTGGCGGCGATTCTGTCTTCGCTGACCCCCGGTGAGGTGTTGTTCCTGGATGAGATCCACCGTATGAGCCGCCCGGCTGAGGAAATGCTCTACATGGCGATGGAAGATTTCCGTGTGGACATTGTGGTCGGTAAGGGCGCGGGTGCGACTTCCATTCCGCTGGAGCTGCCGCAGTTCACCCTGGTGGGTGCGACGACCCGTGCGGGTCTGCTGCCCGGTCCTCTGCGTGACCGCTTCGGTTTTACCGGTCACCTGGAGTTCTACTCGGTGGAGGAGCTTGAGCTGGTACTTCGCCGTAGCGCGGGTCTGATGGACATGCAGATCACCTCCGAGGGCTTCACCGAGATTGCTGGTCGTTCCCGCGGCACGCCGCGTATTGCGAACCGTCTGCTGCGCCGTGTGCGTGACTGGGCGCTGGTGAACGGCGTGGATCGTATTAACGCGCATGATGCCGCAACCGCGCTGGACATGTACGAGGTGGATTCACGCGGCCTGGACCGCCTGGACCGTGCCGTGCTGGAGGCGCTGATTCACAAGTTCGGCGGCGGCCCGGTAGGTCTGTCTACCCTCGCTATTGCGGTGGGTGAGGAGACTGAGACCGTGGAGACGGTTGCCGAGCCGTACCTGGTGCGTGAGGGCCTGATTGGTCGCACCCCGCGCGGTCGTGTGGCTCTGCCCGCGGCGTGGGAGCACCTCGGCTTGGAAGCACCCGAAATTCAGCTCTAGTCCCGCATCAACTGATAAAACAGCAGTAGCCCGTGGGAGGTATCAGCCTCCTGCGGGCTTTTCTGTGTGCGCTCCTTGTATCTTTCGGCAACGTATCTTTCTGCAACTCTTCTGTAGGCGCTTTTGGGTTCCATCGGGCTCTGCCGGGCTTCTTCTGGGGACAGAAATTACGCCGAGAGAGTCCAAAACTCAGGTTAACCTCACAAAAATGCTGGTTCGGGGCGCTAAAGCTCATGCTCTCGCGTAGGATGGATACGTACTGTATCTACGATTCCACACCTTCTGGTAGGCTCAACCCTCGCGGTGAGCGGCACGGGTGCGGATGTGAAAGTGAGACCATGGATTTTAACCTCCTGATTATGATCGCCATGATGGCGCTGCTGGCATGGATGATGTTCTCCGCCCAGAAGCGTCAGCGTAAGCAGATGGAGGAACTGCGCGCAATGCAGCAGTCTCTCGTCCCCGGCACCCAGGTGATGACTGGTTCCGGCATCTACGGCACCGTTGTCAGCACTGACCTTGAGAACAACAAGCTGCAGCTTCAGATTGCGGACGGTGTTGTTATCACCCTGGCACTGAACGCGATTATGGCCGTCGTCGAGGAGGAAGCCCCCGCGGCGCCCCTGACCGAGGACGTGTACGAGGCTACCGCATCCGAAGCTCCCGCTTCCGATACCTCTTCTGATACTGCTAAGTAATTCAGAGCGTATGAGCCCGGCGCCCAGTGAGCGGCGTCGGGTTTTCGCGTTACGGAATCTGTAGAACACTCAATACTATTCACACGAAGAAGGAACATTATGGCTAAGCGTTCACCGCTTGCAGCCGCGCGAGGGGCACTCCTCTCGATGGTCCTGCTCATGGTTGTTATGGCTGCCGGTATTTTCGGCACCACCTACTCGGGAGGTTCTTGGGCACCGAAGCTCGCCCTGGACCTTTCGGGTGGTACTCAAATGATTCTTTCTCCGAAGGTCAATGGCTCTTCGGATGAGAACGTCTCCCAGGAGCAGTTGAACCAGGCGGTTGAGATTATTCGTCAGCGCGTTGATGGTGCCGGCGTTTCGGAGGCGGAGGTTACCACCTCCTTCGGCTCGGGCAATAACGTAGTTGTTTCGGTTCCCGGAACGATGAGCGCTGAGACTCGTCAGCTGATTCAGGCGTCTGCAAATATGACGTTCCGCCCGGTGCTGCTGTCTGGTGCCGGTACTGCGGTGGCTGAGGATGCCCGCACTGCGGACGATAAGCTGCCCAAGCCGTCTGCGGAGCCGACTAATGGTTCGGACCGTAACTGGATTACTGCGGATCTGTACAAGCAGTACGAGGCGAAGGACTGCACCGCGGCACGCAATGAGGACGCCGATAGTGCGGACCCGACTAAGCCGATGGTGGCGTGCTCCACTGACGGTCAGGAGAAGTACATTCTGGGTCCTGTGGAGCTGAGCGGTAGCGATATTTCTACCGCAAGCCACTCGCAGGAGACGAGCGGCCAGGGCGTGACTACGGGCCGTTGGGCTGTGAACATTCAGTTCAACGATGAGGCTCGTGAGAAGTTCCAGAACATTACTTCTCGCCTGAACGCGATTCGTGCGCAGAACGCACATGATCCGCGTGCCCGCTTCGCGATTCTGCTGGACGGCAAGGTGCTGTCTTCCCCGGTGTCGCAGGCAGTGATTTCTGACGGCAAGCCGCAGATTACCGGTAACTTCACCGAGCAGGAGGCGAAGGCTCTCGCCGATCAGCTCAAGTACGGTGCCCTGCCGATTAGCTTCACGATCCAGTCGGAGCAGCAGATTTCTGCGACCCTGGGTTCGGAGCAGTTGCGTGTGGGTCTGCTGACCGGCCTGATTGGTCTGCTGCTGGTGTTTGTCTACTCGCTGTTCCAGTACCGTCTGCTGGGCTTTGTGACGATTGCGTCGCTGATTGTTGCGGGCATCATCTCGTATGAGGCGATTGCGCTGCTGGGCTGGGCGTTGAACTACCGCCTGTCCCTGGCTGGTGTGGCGGGTCTGATTGTGGCGATTGGTGCTACGGCTGACTCGTTCATCGTCTACTTTGAGCGTATCCGTGATGAGATCCGTGCGGGCCGCACGATCCCGTCGGCGGTGAACCACGGTTGGCAGCGTGCATCCCGCACTATTCTGGCGTCGAAGGCTGTGAACCTGCTGGCTGCTGTGGTGCTGTACGTGGTGTCGGTCGGTTCGGTGAAGGGCTTCGCGTTCACCCTTGGTTTGACTGCGATTGCTGACCTTGTGGTTGTGTACCTGTTCACCCACCCGATGCTGACTCTGCTGGCGAATACCCGCTACTTCGGTGAGGGTCACCGCCACTCGGGCTTGTCGCCTGAGTCGCTGGGCGCTACGCCGCTGTACCGTGGTGCCGGTCGCCTCCGCAGCCCGGAGGAGAAGCAGCTGAGCATTGCTGAGCGTCGCCGTGCAGAGCGTACTGCCGCTGAGGCTGACGAGTCTGCTTCTGATGAGAAGAAGGAGAGCTAAGCATGGCTACCGATGTGAAACCTAATGCTTTTGCCCGCTTCGGTAATGACCTGCATTCGGGTGCCCGCTCGTACCCCTTCGTGGGTAAGCGCCGCCTGTGGTTGCTGCTTGCGGCTGTGCTGATGGCCGTTTCGGTTCTGATTCCGGCTGTTGGTGGTGGCTTCAACCTGGGTATTGATTTCCGCGGCGGTTCGGAGTTCGTGGTCTCGAAGACCGCGCACGTTGATACTGCTACGGGTGAGCGCATTATTCACGAGAAGGCGAAGGATGCTTCGGACGTTCGCGTAACCAATATTGCGCCGGGTACGATTCGTGCCCAGATGAGCAAGCTCAGCGATGATGAGACTCTGCAGGTGAAGGCCGCTTTGCAGGAGGGTTACGGCGTCTCTGAGAATGACGTGACCTCCTCGTTTGTGGGCCCGACCTGGGGCGCGGATGTGACCCGTCAGGCATTCTGGGGTCTGGTCGCGTTTGTGGTGCTTGCGCTGATTGGTATGGCGTTCTACTTCCGTACCTGGAAGATGTCGCTGGCGTCTATTGCGGGCCTGTTCTTCACCGTGGTGGTGACGGTTGGCCTGTACGCCGCGTTCGGCTTCGAGATCACTCCGAGTGCAATTATTGGTTTCTTGACGATTCTGAGCTACTCGCTGTACGACTCGGTGGTGGTGTTCGATAAGATCCGTGAGAACACCGAGGATGTGCTGGAACGTCGTGACACGACCTTTGCCGAGCAGATTAACCTGGCGGTGAACCAGACCCTGGTCCGTTCGATTAACACCGCTATTGTGGGTGTTCTGCCGGTGGGCGCGATCCTGTTCATTGGTGCCTTTATCCTGGGTGCGGGTACTTTGCAGGACCTGTCCCTGTCGCTGTTTGTGGGTATTCTGGTGGGCATGTTCGGCACGCTGTTCGTGTCTGCTCCGCTGTATGCTTCGCTGCGTTTGGGGGAGGCTCAGATTCGTGAGCACTCCGCGAAGGTGGAGAGCGGCAACCTCAAGGACGCTGACGAGGCTGAGGGTGACTCTTCGGAGGAGCATGCCGAAGCTGAGAAGTCCAGCAAGTCTAAGGCGCCTGAGGAATCCGCAGAGGAGGAGAAGGCAACCGAGAAGCCCGCTAAGAAGCCGGCACGCGCAACTATTGAGATTCACCGCGTGAACCTGAACGGTTAGCCAGCGTTCCGCCAGCACCACTGGCATCGCTAACGATAGGGGAGTCGATACCGAGAGGTGTCGGCTCCCCTTTAGCGTGCCCGCGGTTTTATATCCGCTGGTTTGTTCCCCATGGCTTGTTCTAGCCGCGGCGCGGGGTAGCAGAGCCTGGGGAGTGGCGCCTCCTTGTTCCCCGCTGAACCTCATGTTTGCCGGGCTAATGTTTCACCGGCCTAATATTTCGCAGCGCGGCATAGTTTATGCACATATTTTGGCTCATATCCGCGCGCTGGGTAGGATAAAGGTAGAAGATACTGCACGCCCGCATCCACGCCTTTCAACGACGAGCAGATTCGGGAGTTCAGGTCATCGCTGTTACGTCCAAAGGAGCCTGAAAATGAGTGCAGAAGCTGAACTGAACGCAAACACTGAGAGCCAGGAGCCTCAGCAGGCTAAGGCTGTTCGCGGCTCGCACCGCGTCATGGCTGCTGGCGGACGTGTGCCGAACCGCCTGGTATTCGGTAGCCGCAGCGGCAAGATAGAGGCGCCCGATTCGCACGGCGGCACTATCCGTTTCTCCCCGATGATTGCGCCGGTCGTGCGTGCCGTGCGCCGCTACCACCCGGACGAAGACATCCAGGTGCTGCAGCGCGCCTACGAGGTGGCGAACCGCTGCCACGAGGGTCAGAAGCGTAAGAGTGGCGACCCGTACATCACCCATCCGGTTGCTGTGACCGCGATTCTTGCTGAGATGGGCGCGACCGGCCCCGTGCTCGCCGCTGGCCTGCTACATGACACGGTGGAAGACACCGACTACACGATGGAGCAGCTTACTGACGAGTTCGGTGAGGAGGTCGCCTACCTGGTCGACGGCGTGACCAAGCTAGACAAGATGACCTACGGCGAGAACGCCTCCATTGAGACGATTCGTAAGCTCGTGCTGTCTATGAGCAAGGACATCCGTGTGCTGCTCATCAAGCTTGCCGACCGCCTGCACAACGCCCGCACCTGGCGTTTTGTGCCGCAGGCTTCTGCCGCGAAGAAGGCAGAAGAGACCCTAAAGATTTACGCGCCGCTCGCGCACCGCCTGGGCCTGAACACGATCAAGTGGGAGCTGGAGGACCTGTCCTTCGCCGCTATGAGCCCGGAAATTTACGCCGAAATGGTGCGCATGGTCGGCGAACGCACCCCCGCCCTCGAAAAGTTCCTGAACGAGGCGCGCACCAAGATTAAGGAGCGCCTGGCGCAGGTCGGTATTGAGGCGACGGTGACGGGCCGCCCCAAGCACTACTATTCGATTCATCAGAAGATGAAGACGAAGGGCCGCAGCTTCGACGAGATTAATGACATTCTCGCCGTGCGCATCATGGTTGAGGAAGAGGCAGAGTGCTACACCGTGCTCGGTCACGTGCTGTCCTTGTGGCCGTCGATGACCGGCCGTTTCAAGGACTACATTAAGAACCCGAAGAACAATAACTACCAGTCGTTGCATTTGACTGTGTACGGTCCGGGTAACCTGCCGCTTGAAATTCAGATCCGCACCTACAAGATGCATGAAGAGGCTGAGTACGGTGTGGCGGCACACTGGCGCTACAAGGCGGCGTCGCGCGGTGAGAAGGTCGCAGCTCGTGGCGGCGCGCCCGCGAAGGACCCGAAGGAGCCGGGCACCCAGACCTCGGCGATGATGAACGTCGGCATCCTGCAGTCCATCGCCGAAATTTCGAACTCCAACCCCGAGTCGGAGAAGTTCTACGAGTCGCTGGCAGACACCCTCGACACCGACGAAATCGTCGTACTCACCCCCAACGGCGAAGCAATCGCCCTGCCCAACGGCTCCACCCCCGTGGACTTTGCCTACGCCATCCACAGCGAGGTCGGCGACCGCACCGTCGGCGCGAAGGTCAACGGCCGCCTCGTACCGCTGCACACGGTCCTGCCCACCGGCGCCACCGTGGAAATCATGACAACGAAGAACGAGGATGCTGGCCCCAGTGAGGACTGGCTGAAGTTCGTTCGCTCCTCACGCGCTCGCACGAAGATCCGTCAGTATTTTGCGAAGGAACGCCGCCTGGAGGCGCTGCTCGCCGGCCGCGAGATGCTGACGAAGAGTATGCGTAACAGTGAGTTGCCGTTGCAGAAGATGATGAGCCCGGAGATTATGACTCAGGTGGCTCAGCTGCTGCATAAGAATGATGTGGCGTCGCTGTACCGTGCGATTGGTGAGCATGAGATTGCGCCGAAGCAGGTCATCGAAACCCTGGTTGAGGTGCATCGCGGCGATGAGCCGGCGCCTGAGGTTGAGGTCAACGACTTTGACGAGACGCTACTGAAGTCCACCCGCAAGGCGATTGGCGATAACGGCGTGATTGTGCCGGGTGCTGAGGGCGTGCTGACGAAGATTGCGCGCTGCTGCACCCCGGTTCCTCCGGATGACATTATCGGCATTGTGACCCGCTACAACGGTATTTCGGTGCACCGCCGCGACTGCCCGAACATGCGTAACGCTGACGAGGAGCCTCGCGTGACCACGGTCAAGTGGGCGTCTTCGCCGACCGCTACGTACCGTGTGCAGATTCAGGTGGAGGCACTGGACCGTAAGGGCCTGCTGAGCGACCTGATTCGCGCTATCTCTGAGTCGGGCGTGAACATCCTGGATGCGCGCGTGCACACCTCGGAGGATCGTACCGTGGTGGACCGCTTCGCCCTGGAACTGGGTGACCGTTTCATGCTGGAGCACGTGCTGAATGTGGTCCGTAACGTGACGGGCGTGTACAAGGCGTACCGCCTGACCGGCGCGAAGCCCTCGGAAGCGTAAATACTTTTCTATACCCAGATGCCACATGTGTTGAACACATGTGGCATCCGGACGTTAAGCGGGGGAGAGTCGGGGGAACTTTCGATAGGTTAGTGTCTTCACTACGGGTTAAAGACCCACGGCGAAGACACTAACCTATCGAGACAACCAGTGGCTCAGCGATGACGAACCAGCGAGTATGGGGTCTGGGGAACCCGTATACTGAAAGAGTTCGCGCCGCCGGGTACGAATCAGCTTGTGGAAGCTATGAACACTCCCACCGAGTAGGGCTTCTGAACCCACACTGGCGTATGTGTACGACCGGGACCGCACGGGTCCCGAACTTTGACGTTTCTTCGACGAGAAACGATAACTAATGAGAGGTTGACCGCCCCTATGACGACGCAGTCTACGGATTCTTCCGCTACCACTGACGAGCACCGTAACCGTAATGCTGAGCGTGCGCAGCTGCACTCTACGATTTGGCGTATTGCGAATGACCTGCGCGGTTCGGTAGACGGCTGGGACTTTAAGCAGTACGTGCTGGGCATGCTGTTCTACCGTTACCTCTCTGAGAGCCAGGTGCGCTTTGTGGAGAAGAAGTACGGTCTGGATCAGGCTTTTGAACAGATTCCTGATGAAGCTTTTGATGAGGATACTCGCCGCATGCTGGTGGAGGAGCGTGGCTTCCTGCTGCTGCCCTCTCAGCTGTTCTCTGTGGTGCATGCGAAGGCGCGTCAGGATCAGAACCTGAATGAGACCCTGGCGAACGTGTTCAAGGCATTCGAGGAGTCGGCGCGCGGTACTGAGTCTGAGAACAACGTGAAGGGCCTCTTCGACGACTTCGTACTGGACTCAAACAAGCTGGGTGTGAGCCCTGCGGCTCGTCACGAGAACCTGCTCAAGCTCATGGATGCTGTGGCGGATATGAACCTGGGTAAGGACTACGAGGATAGCGAGAATGATGCATTCGGTGACGCCTACGAGTACCTGATGGGCATGTACGCGGCGAATGCGGGTAAGAGTGGCGGCGAGTACTACACTCCGCAGGAGGTTTCGGAGCTGCTGGCGAAGATTGCCATGGATGGCCGTGAGGCTGAGCAGATTCGTACCGTGTATGACCCGGCGTGTGGTTCGGGTTCGCTGCTGTTGAAGTTTAAGCGTGAGCTGGGTAAGAACTCGGACGGCCTGCGTTTTGTGGGTCAGGAGATTAACCTGACGACCTATAACCTGTGCCGCATGAACATGATGCTGCACGGTGTGCCGGTGGATGATTTCAGTATTGCGCACGGTGATACTTTGATTGATCCGAAGCATCGTGGTGGTGCGGGCGGTGATTTTGAGGAGCCGTTTGGTGCGATTGTGTCTAACCCTCCGTATTCGACGAAGTGGAAGGGTGATGATGACCCGACCCTGATTCATGATGACCGTTATGCCCCGGCGGCTGTGTTGGCGCCTAAGTCGAAGGCTGATTTGGCGTTTACGATGCATATGCTGGCGTCTCTGGATGAGGCGGGTACGGCTGCTATCGTTGAGTTCCCGGGTGTGCTGTACCGTGGCGGTGCGGAGCGTAAGATTCGTGAGTATCTGTTGAAGCAGAACGTGGTGGATGCTGTGATTCAGCTGCCTGCCAACCTGTTTTACGGTACGAGCATTGCGACCTGCATTTTGGTGTTGAAGAAGGGTCGTCGAAAGGACCATTCGGTGCTGTTCGTGGATGCATCTGCGCTCTTTGATAAGGGCACGAACCAGAATATTCTGGGTAAGTCGCACCGTGAGAAGATTTTTGAGGTGCTGGCGGCTCGTGAGGAGCGTGAGCATTTCTCGGCGCTGGTTCCGGTGGAGAAGCTGCTGGAGCAGGAGGCGAACCTGGCGGTGTCGAGCTGGGTTGAGCCGGAGGATACGCGTGAGTGCGTGGATATTGTTGAGCTGAATTCTCGGATTGAGGGTATTGTGGCTCGTCAGGCTCAGTTGCGTGTGGAGATTGACGCTATTGTGGCGCGACTGGAAGGCGGCAAGTAGTCGTGGCGGAGGTGACGAATTATATTGACCGCCTGGTGGCTGAGCTCTGCCCGGACGGGGTAGAGTACCGCCCGCTGGGTGAAATTGCTGATATTGGAACTGGTAAGAGCGATAAGAAGGACGCTCAGGAGTCTGGGCAGTATCCTTTTTATGTTCGTTCCAAGACAATTCTTCGGTCGTCAAAGTATCTATACGATGAGACTGCAATTGTTATTCCTGGTGAAGGTGGCGTTGGTGAAATCTTCCACTTTGTATCCGGGAAATATGACCTGCATCAGCGCGCCTACAGGGTTTCTTTTACGGTTGATGAAATGAACCCCAAGTTTGGGTATTACTATATTTCTTCATTCTTTAAAGAATATATTAACCGGCATGCAGTTGAAGCTACCGTCAAATCTATTCGTAAGCCAATGCTTGTGAAGTTTGAGGTTCCTGTTCCTCCCTTGGAGATTCAGGAAGCGATTGTTGAAATTCTCGACAAATTCACGAACATGGAAGCGGAGCTGGAAGCGGAGCTGGAAGCACGTACTCTGCAATACGAGTACTACCGTGGCTCTCTCTTTGGAACTCTCAAAGACCCCGCAACCGGTCTTCCTGCTATTGCTGGTCTGGTGAAGACGCTCTGCCCTGACGGAGTAGAATATCGCTCTCTGAAAGACGTTGTAGCCAAGAATTACGGTGGCGGAACTCCCAGCAAATCTAAAGCAGAGTACTGGGAGGGCAATATTCCTTGGGCTTCTGTAGGTGACCTTTCTGATGATGTTTTGGAAGTTACAGATACTAGGTCAAAAATTACAGAAGAGGGAGTAAAAGGAAGCTCTACGAATATAGTTCCTGCAGGGGCAGTTATTGTCGCAATTAAAATTAATCCTGGCAGGATGAAAATTGCTGGAATGAATCTAGCAATTAATCAGGATATTCGTGGGCTGGTTCTGAATGATTCAATGAATGCAAGGTTTTTGACTTATTACTTCAGGACCCTCATGTTTGCTGGTCATGGAACAATCGTAAAGTCAATTACTAATAAGCACTTGATGGAAACCAAAATCCCGGTTCCTCCTATGGAGATTCAGCAGCGCATTGTCGATATTCTCGACCGCTTCGACGCACTAACCAGCAGCCTCTCCGAGGGTCTACCCGCAGAGCTCGCAGCGCGTCGCAGCCAATACGAGTACTATCGCGACCAGCTACTCACCTTCCCCCGCAAGGGCGAAAACCAGTAGGCACCTGCGCATCATGTTGCGCATCAAACTGCGCATCACGCGCGCACCCCGTGCAGGGGCGGCACCCCGCCACCCCTGCACGGGCCGCTAGACCTCAACCATATACCTCAACCACACTCAACAAACTGGGCCCGCTAACTCTGAGCCCAACCATCCACGCACTCAACCCCTACGCAAAGGAGCACCCCGTGGAAACCGTACCCAACCACCCCCGCCCCACCGAAGGACGCACCGAAAGCATCCTCAGCTCGGACGACTTCACCGTCATCGTTAAGCTCAAGGGATCAGACCTCCACGAGGAATGGAAGGCCCAGCAACAGCAGAAGCGCGAGCACCAGAGCGAAGCGCAGCTCGAAGCCGAACTCATCAAAACCCTCAAAACCCAGGGCTACGACTACCAGCCGGACCTCACCGACGAAGCCGCGCTCATCCGTAACCTACGCAAACAGCTCGAACGCCTCAACACCCGCGCCGAAGAAGGCGCCTACGGCCCCAACAGCGGCTTCCACTTCACCGACGAAGAATTCAACCGCCTACTCACCGAACACATCGCCCGCTCCAACGACGGCATCCTGGAGAAGGCCAAGCTCATCCAGGAAGAACGCTTCATCGACTTCCGCCTCGACAACGGCACCCTGCGCAACATCATGCTCATCGACGCCGCCTACCCCGCACGCAACCGCATGCAGGTCATCAACCAGTACCGCGTGCCCACTGCCAACGGAAAGGTACTCAACCGCTACGACGTGACCATCCTCGTCAACGGCCTGCCCCTCGTACACATCGAACTCAAGAAGCGCAACGTGAGCATCCGCGAAGCCTTCAATCAGATCGAGCGATACCAGAACGAAGGCTTCCAGCAGGACAAGCACCGCCTCTTCGAATACGCCCAGATCTTCGTCATCAGCAACGGCTTCGAAACCAAATACTACTCCAATACCGTGCGCCACAAGCACGTCGAAGACCAGCAGAAAACCGGCCGTAAGACTGCCTCCGGCGGCTCCGCAGGCAAGAGCTTCGACTTCACCAGCTACTGGTCAGACGAACAGAACAACCGAATCAACGACCTGATCCTCTTCGCGCGCACCTTCCTCACCCGCCACACCCTCGCAAACATCCTGACCCGCTACTGCATCTTCACCGTAGGCCAGGACCTGCTCGTCATGCGCCCCTACCAGATCGCGGCAACCGAGAAAATCATTAAGCGCGTCGAAATCGCCAACAACGACCCCAAGCTGCTCGGCACCAAAGAAGCCGGCGGCTACATCTGGCACACCACCGGCAGCGGCAAAACCCTCACCAGCTTCAAAACCGCACGCCGCCTGGCAGAAACCGGACTCGTCGACAAGGTACTCTTCGTCGTGGACCGCAAGGACCTCGACTACCAGACCATGCTCGAATATAACAACTTCCAGGCAGACTCCGTCAGCTCCACCGGCAGCACCCGCGAACTCAGCAACCGCCTCGCCGACCGTGGAACCAACATCGTAGTCACCACCATCCACAAACTGTCTAACCTCATCACCGCCGAACCCGAACACCCCGTCTACGGCCAGCGCGTAGCCATCATCTTCGACGAATGCCACCGCTCCCAGTTCGGCCGCATGAACACCGCCATCAAGAAAAGCTTCAAGAAGTACAGCATGTTCGGGTTCACCGGAACCCCCATCTTCGACAAGAACTCCGCAGGCGGCCCCGGCACCACCACCGTCGAAGTCTTCGGCGACTGCCTGCACACCTACACCGTCGTTGACGCCATCAACGACAAGAACGTGCTGAAATTCCACCTGGAATACACCAACACCAGCCCCCACTTCGCCGAACTCGAAGAAACCTCCTACGCAGAAGAAATCGCCGCCGAACACGCTGAAACCCCCGACGCAAAGGAACTCGCCAAGTTCGCAAAAAGCAAGGAAGTACTCGAAAGCCCCGAACGTATCGAAGCCGTAGCCACCTACATTCTGGACAACTACGACCGCAAAACCAACCAGAGCGCAGCCACCAGCTACGACATCAAAAAGACCCGCACCATCAACGGCGTCACCGAACACTACGTACAGCGTGTGCGCGGCTTTAACTCGATCCTGGCAACCTCGTCTATTGATGCCGCCTGCACCTACTACGACGCCATCAACACCCTGCAAGAAGAACGCATCGCAGACGGCACACTGCGCCCCGAACAGAAGCTCAAGGTTGCCATCATCTACTCGCAGGGCAACGGTGGGCAGCTCTTCGACACCTTTGGTGAAGAAGAAAACTTCACCTTCGCTACCGAAGACACCGGCAGCCGCATGGACGGGTTCCTCGAAGACTACAACACCATGTTCGGCACCAACTTCAGCACCGACGGTGACTCCTTCGACAACTACTACAAGGACGTCTCCCGCCGCATGAAGGTACGCGAACTGGACCTGCTCATCGTCGTTAACATGTTCCTGACCGGCTTCGACTCTAAGACCGTCAACACCCTCTGGGTGGACAAGAACCTGAAGATGCACGGCCTGGTGCAGGCGTACAGCCGCACCAACCGAATCCTCAACTCGCTCAAGCCCTCCGGCAACATCGTGTGCTTCCGCGACCTCGAACAGGCAACCAAGGACGCCTTCACCCTCTTCGGCGACACCGAAAACAGCAACGGCCAGTCCGCCCTCGATATCGCCTTCACCCGACCCTACAAGGAAGCCTACGCCGCATACGATCAGGCTGTCTCTGACCTGCGCGAAGAATTCCCCATCGATGAGGGCGGCTCCATCACCGTGGACACCCCCGAAGACAAGGCCCGCTACATCAAGCTCATGAACGATGTGCTTGAACTGCAGCAGGAACTGCGCGTGCACGACGAGTTCATCCGCGACGGCGGCAACGAACTCATCAGCGACTACGACATGCAGGGCTACACCGGTGTCTACAACGACATCTACGAAGAGATTCGTGAACAGCGCAAGGCACAGGAAGAAGGAACCGATGAGGGCGAGGAGAGGACTGATGAGGTCGACCCGTTCGCTGGTGTCCACTTCCTCACTGAGCTGGTGAAGCAGCAGGAAGTCGGTGTGCTCTACATCCTTGAGCTCGTCAAGGCAGCCCGCGCCGTACGCCATGGCAAGGCCGACGCGGCAGGTGAGAACAGCACCGCCGAAACCGCCCAGGACAGCGTGGAGTACTTCCGTGACCGCGTGCGCCTCGCAATTCGTAACGACGCTGACCTGCGCGAAAGCGGCGACATCATCGAGGACTACTTCGATACCTACCTGAACGAGTCCGAAGACCACGACGTGCAGGAACACTTCCACCACTACGTGACCGACCGCCGCACCCGCGAAGAAGACACTATCGTGAAGGATGAAGAGCTGGACTCCGTAGAGACCCAGCGCGTCGTCAACCGTGCGCTCAAGGAAAACCGCCGCACCATTCCCGGCAAGATCAGCCGCCTGGTCAAGGGTAAGATTTCGCTCTTTGGCGGCAAGCTCGGCGGCGCGAAGACTGAGGACGCAGCAACCAAGGCGAAGCGTGTGAAGCAGAAGCTGGAGAAGCATATCGTTCGCTTCATGCCGTTCCTCGGTGGCAACTAACCCTGCGGTTATTTGCCCAGAGGTAATCCGCCCAGAAGCCACATATGTTTCGAAAAGCCACGATAATGGTAGCTTCTCAAAACACATGTGGCTTCTCGGTGTTAATGAGACAAGTAACCCGGGGCGCCAGCCTCTAGCAGCCAGCACCCCGGGCACTTACCTGTCGGCTAGAACTCCGGCTAGACCCTAGTTGCCGAAGCCCTGTAGGGTTGCTGCCCAGGCGCGGCGCGCCTCCAGAGCTTCCTTAGCCTTGGCGATCTTCTTGGAGTCGCCGCCCTTCTCAGCTGCGGTGAGCTCTGCCTCCAGCTCGGCGAGGGAGTCCTCAATCTGTGCGAGCAGGGAGTTCGCCCGGGCTGCCTTGGCGGGGTCGTTGCGCTTCCACTTTGCCTCTTCGGCGCCGTTGATTTCGTCCTGAATACGGCGCAGTTCGCCGTCGACGCGGCGCAGGTCGTTGCGGGGCACGCGGCCTGCCGCATCCCAGCGGTCCAGGATCTTGTCGAAGGCTGCCTTTGCAGCCTCAATGTCTTCGACGGGCAGGAGTGCGCGTGCTTCTTCGAGCAGTGCTTCCTTGACCTTGAGGTTTTCGGCGTAGACTGCGTCCTGCGCTGCTTCGGCTTCGTTACGGGCGTTGAAGAACACGTCCTGTGCCGCGCGGAAGCGTGCCCACAGCTTGTCGTCCTCACGACGGTGGCCGCGGGGTACCTGCTTCCAGGCACGCATCAGGTCGCCGTATGCGCGGGAAGCCTCAGACCAGTCAGTTGAGGTGGACAGCTCTTCCGCACGCGCAATCAGCTCTTCCTTGGCACGCTTGATGCGTGCGTTGCGGTCGTCCAGCTGCGAGAAGTGCGCGCGGCGGTTGCGGTCGAAGGTGGTGCGAGCTGCACGGAAACGCTTCCACAGCTCGTCCTCTACGCTCTTTGCCAGGTGAATTTCGCGCTGTGCCTTCTTCCACGCTTCGAACAGTTCGTTCATGCGGGAGTGGGAGTTCTTCCAGTGAATCTGGTCAGGGTCCTGGCCGGCAATCTGTTCGGCTTCCGCGACGATTTCTTCACGGACGGCGAGGGCGCGTTCATGGTTTTCGCTGCGTGCCTGCTGCTGCTTTTCGCCGAGTTCAGTGATCTGCTCTGCGAGGGAGACGAGGCGCTTCTGCAGGCCGGTGTAGTCGCCGACCATGTTGCGCACACCGATTTGTGCACCGATGGAGGTGATGCCCTTCTGCAGGTCTGCGGCGGGGGCGTTGTTGGCGAGGCGGGATTCGAGCAGGGAAACCTGCGCCTCGACATTTTCAAATTTGCGGGCGAAGTAGCTGAGTGCTTCTTCTTCGGAGGCGCCGGGCAGCTGGCCTACTGCGTATTCTTCGCCGTCGACAATGACGAAGACGTGGCCGTCCTCGGAGACGCGGCCGTACTGGCGTGCCTTTTCGAGGTTTACAGTGTCGTCGGGTTTGGTAGTCACCGCTATAACTCTTTCACTCGGGGGTGCTGGGGGTGGGGCGCCTATGCGCTGTTCCCAGTGGTGGGCACCCGTTTGGGTGTGCGTGTGCACCTCCTAAGCATAGCCTCTGTGGGGTGTGTGTGAGTAGTGTCTGGTCGTGTTGTGTTGTGGGCGAACCTGCTAGCCGCGGGTTTGTGCGGGTTGTGCTGGGGGAGTGGGTGCTGTGCTGGGGTGGGTGTTGGTATGATGGATAGATATGCCCGGAGGTGTTCCGGGGGTTTTGTTGTCGAGTTCTTTGTCAAGGAGTATCGCGTATGGCTCGCAAGGCTTCGCTGTCTGGTTTTCCCGAGTACCTTCCGGCTGAGCGGTTGGTTGAGAATCATGTTCTGGACACTTTGCGTGAGACTTTTGAGTTGCACGGTTTCTCCCCGATTGAGACTCGTTCGGTAGAGACTATTGAGCAGCTGCTACGCAAGGGTGAGATTGACAAGGAAGTTTACGCAATTTCTCGCCTGCAGGAGGATGAGGCTGCTAAGGCTAAGGAAAAGCTGGCTCTGCACTTTGACCTGACTGTGCCGTTTGCCCGTTACGTGGTGGAGAACGCCGGTTACCTGAATTTCCCGTTCTCGCGTTACCAGATTCAGAAGGTGTGGCGTGGTGAGCGTCCGCAGGAGGGTCGTGCCCGCGAGTTCACTCAGGCTGATATTGACGTGGTTGGTGACGGCGAGCTGCCGTTCCGTTACGACGTGACCCTGGCGCTGGTTGTTGTTGATGCGCTGTCGAAGCTGCCGATTCCTGAGTTCAAGCTGCGTGTGAATAACCGCAAGCTGGCTGAGGGTTTCTACCTGGGTCTGGGTTTGACTGATACTGCGGCTGTTCTGCGTTCTATTGACAAGCTGGAGAAGATTGGTGTTGAGCGCGTGGCTGAGGAGCTGCAGGCTGAGGCTGGTGCGAGCGCGGATGCTGCCGCTGCCGCCTTGGAGCTGGCGCAGATCCGCACTGAGGATGCTTCTTTTGTGGAGCAGGTGCGTGCGCTTGCCGCTAAGTATTCGGTGGAGCATGAGCTGCTGGATCAGGGTCTTGCTGAGCTGGCTGAGGTCATTGAGGAGGCGTCTCGCCGTGCGCCGGGTAAGGTGCTGGCTGACCTGTCGATTGCTCGTGGCCTGGACTACTACACTGGCACCGTGTATGAGACTGTGCTGGTTGGTCACGAGTCGCTGGGTTCGATCTGCTCGGGTGGCCGTTATGAGTCGCTGGCGTCGAATGGTAAGAAGACGTACCCGGGTGTTGGCCTGTCGATTGGTGTGACTCGTGTGGTGGCTCGTATTCTGTCGCAGGGTTTTGCGCAGGCGAGCCGTAAGGTGCCTTCGGCTGTGTTTGTTGCCCTGACGAATGATGAGGGCTGGTCTGCTGCGAATGATGTTGCGGATGCGCTGCGTGCCCGCGGTATTGCCTGCGAGGTGTCTGCGAATGCGGCGAAGTTCGGTAAGCAGATTAAGTACGCTGAGAAGCGCGGCATTCCGTTCGTGTGGTTCATTTCCTCGGATGAGTCGGGTGCCCCGGTTCACGAGGTGAAGGATATCCGTTCGGGTGAGCAGGTTGCTGCTGATCCGGCTTCGTGGATGCCGCCGGCTGAGGATCTGCACGTTCAGATTGTACGTGCTGAGGGCCTGTAAATAGTAGGTAAATAGTAGGGGCCCGTCATACCCTGTGGGGTTTGGCCACTGTAGTATCTGACTACTCTGAGCCTGGATATGTACCCGCCTGGTGTGGAGGATTGACTTCCTTGCCGGGCGGGTTTTTGTTGCGCTGTGTGGATTTGTACTGGGCAGATTTGTGCCATGGGTTAGTGTCTTCTGCCATGGTTTTTACCTACGACAGAAGACACTAACCCATGGCACAAAAATTCTGAGATACAACCTAAACCTGTGGATAGTGGATATTTCCCTAAAAACAGCGAAGTTATCCACAGATTTCACGAACAGATTCCACGACTTCGCAGAGACTGTCAGGATAAAGCCATGAATACCGTAAATATCCTGAATCCCCAAACCCCAGCCGTGCAAGGCCCAATCACACGTGCAGCCGAGCTGTACCCTCTCGTGCTCACCCCTCGCATCCTTAACTCACGAGGCATTGGAGCCCGGCATATCCGTGCGATGATAGCGGCAGGAACATTGCAACGTATTCAGCGAGGAGCCTATATTTACACCCGCGATGCTCAGGTGCTCACTCCCGATGAGCGGCTCGCGGTACGGTGCATTGCCGCCTACCTCATGGGTCTTCAGGGGGTTTTCTCACACACATCAGCAGCTGCACTCTGGGGGCTAGATGTACTCAACGTACCTTCAATCGTGCATGTGTACAGTACCGCCACTAGCCCATCCGATAGGGGGCGCATCTGCAGGCATAGGCGAGGTTTTGACCCTAATGCAGTGACCGCAATACCCGGTACACACGTCATGGCGACAACGGTGGCTCGTACACTGCAGGATTGCGCTCGCACTATGCCCTTTCGGGAGGCGGTAGTCCTCGCCGACTCCATCATGCGGCGGGGACTAATGGAACCCCACGAAGTTATCGAGACTCTGCTGAATCTCACCGGCTATGGCGGTTCCGCAGGGCCCCTCCTGGCACAGGCGGTGGATGCATCCAGCGAGTCGGCTGGTGAAAGCCTCACCCGGTGCCTACTCATGGAACATGAGTTACCTACCCCCATGACGCAGTACCCGATTTCGTGCGAGGGGCGTAACTATCGGGTGGACTTCGCCTGGCCCGAGGCGCGGGTGATTCTCGAGTTCGACGGCGAACAGAAATACGTGGACCACCCCGGCAGGGACCGCTACGAGGCTGCCCGTGACCGCGCTCTAACCCGCGCCGACTGGAGAATCGTGCATCTAACCTGGGCTGATATTTTTCAGAAAGAGCGGGAATTTATTGCCCATCTTCGGGGACTGCTCATACGGTAAGGCTAACGCTACAAATTTCGACCATAGGTTAGTGTCTTCTGCCATGGTTTTTAACTACGACAAAAGATACTAACCTATGGTACAAACCCGCGTCCTGCCTCCACACCCTATTTTCTGCCCTCGACATGCCTAGAGGGGATACAATATATGAGGCGCACGCAGTGTGCGCATATCATCAACCGCGTGTACCCGGCTACTGTCTATAGTCGTGAGGTGCGCGCTATGAAAGGAATGTCTGTGCTTCGCACTCACACCAACGGCGAGCTGACCGCCGCAAATATTGGAGAGACTGTTACCCTGACCGGTTGGGTGGCTCGCCGCCGCGACCACGGTGGTGTCGCCTTCGTTGACCTGCGTGACCGCGAGGGCGTCACCCAGTGCGTTTTCCACAATGAGGCTGACTTTGAGCACCTGCGTAATGAGTACGTTCTGCGCGTGACCGGCCAGGTTTCTAAGCGCCCGGAGGGTAACGAGAACCCGAACCTGGCAACCGGCGAGATTGAGGTTGAGGTGTCCGCCGTTGAGGTGCTGAACACTGCCGCTCCGCTGCCTTTCCAGATTGACGAGCACGTTGAGGTGGGTGAGGAGGCGCGCCTGCGCTACCGCTACCTGGATCTTCGCCGCCCGGAGCCGGCTCGCATCATGCGCCTGCGTTCGGACGCGAACCGTGCGGCACGCAACCTGCTGGCCGAGGACGGCTACATTGAGGTTGAGACCCCGACCCTGACCCGTTCCACCCCTGAGGGTGCGCGTGACTTCCTGGTGCCGGCTCGTCTGGCTCCGGGTTCTTGGTACGCGTTGCCGCAGTCCCCGCAGCTGTTCAAGCAGCTGCTGCAGGTGGGCGGTATTGAGAAGTACTACCAGATTGCTCGCTGCTACCGTGACGAGGATTTCCGTGCGGACCGTCAGCCTGAGTTCACTCAGCTGGACATTGAGGCTTCGTTCGTTGATCAGGAAGACATCATTGACCTGGGCGAACGCATCGTTGAGGCTGTGTGGAACCTGATTGATGTGAAGGTTCCCCGCCCGATTCAGCGCATGACCTACAAGGATGCGATGGAGAAGTACGGTTCGGATAAGCCTGACCTGCGTTTTGGTCTGGAGCTGACTGAGCTGACCGAGTACTTCAAGGACACCACTTTCCGCGTGTTCAAGGCTCCTTACGTGGGTGCTGTGGTCATGCCCGGTGGTGCTTCTCAGCCTCGCCGTACTTTGGACGCTTGGCAGGAATGGGCTAAGCAGCGTGGTGCTAAGGGCCTGGCTTATGTCCTCATTCAGGAGGATGGCGAGCTGACCGGTCCGGTTGCTAAGAACATTACTGATGCTGAGCGTGCTGGCCTGGCTGAGGCTACCGGCGCGAAGCCCGGCGACTGCATCTTCTTCGCTGCTGGGGAGGCTAAGGCTTCCCGCGCACTGCTGGGTGCTGCGCGTGTTGAGATTGGTCACCGTACCGGCCTGATTAAGGACGGCGAGTGGTCCTTCGTGTGGGTTGTTGACGCTCCCATGTTCGAGTCTTCTGCTGACGCTACTGAGTCCGGTGACGTGGCTCTGGGCCACTCCGCGTGGACTGCTGTGCACCACGCGTTCACCTCCCCGAAGCCCGAGTTCATGGATACTTTCGACACCGACCCGGGTTCGGCTCTGGCGTACGCTTACGACATTGTCTGCAACGGTAACGAGATTGGTGGCGGTTCGATCCGTATTCACCGCCGTGACGTGCAGGAACGCGTGTTCGCTGTGATGGGCATTGGTGAGGAAGAGGCCCAGGAGAAGTTCGGCTTCCTGCTGGATGCGTTCAAGTACGGCGCACCGCCCATGGGTGGTATTGCGTTCGGTTGGGACCGTATTGTGTCTCTGCTGGCTGGCGTTGATTCGATCCGCGAGGTTATTGCGTTCCCGAAGACCGGTAACGGTTACGATCCGCTGACTGCGGCTCCTGCACCGATTACTCCGGAGCAGCGTAAGGAAGCTGGCGTTGATTTCAAGCCGAAGAAGAAGGACGAAGAGTAGTTAGTCTTCTCTAGTCTTTGGTCATGCGCCCCGTAGGGGTGTGGGCCTGTGCGGCGTGGACCCGGCGGGCGTTGAGTTGTGCCGGGGTCGCCGTTGAGGGTGGGCTGTGTATTCTGCCTGTGCAGGGTCACAGCCCGCCCTTTGTCTCAACTGGCGTGCGTGCCGATCTGTGTACTAAGTAAAGGGGGAGGGGAGCATGCGTATTCTGGTTGCCGGCCCGAGCGGTAGCGGTAAGACGACGTTCGCGGCGCGGTTAGGGCGCCTCCTGGACATTCCGCATACGGAGATGGACTCGTTGCATTGGGGTCCGAACTGGACTCCGCGCCCTAGTTTTGAGGCGGATGTTCAGACGCTCATTGAGCGGCCTGCGTGGATTACGGAGTGGCAGTATCCGCAGGTGCGTGGCCGCCTGCTGGAGCGTGCGGATGTGGTGATTTACTTGCGCTATAGCCGTGCGGTGGTCATGTGGCGTGTGGTTCGCCGGACGGTGCGCCGTGCGGTGACGGGTCAGAGGCTGTGGGCTGATAATGTGGAGCCGCCATTGAAGAATATTCTGCGTGACCCGGACAACATGATTCGGTACACGTGGAGGAGCTACCCGCACGTCGGGGAATTGCTGGCGGAGGCTCGCGGGCAGCATCTGCAGAAGCGTTTTATCGAGTTTCGTACCCCGCGGGCGGCAAACCAGTTTTTGCGTGCCGTGCAACTGCGCGGTGTGCTCTGAGGCGGCTGCCCTAAACCAGCCGCCGAGAGCGGGGTTGAGCGAGATGTATGAGCCCGGTGAAGGCCGGCTCCAAGTTGAAAGATGAACCCAGTTGAAAGGTGAACGATGCGAGCTGTTATTCAGCGTGTGACCCGCGCGGTGGTGCGCGTGAACGGTGAGACGGTCGGCGCGATTGAGCAGCCCGGCTATCTGGTGCTGGTTGGTATCACTCACGGTGATGGTGCGGCGCAGATTGCGAAGCTTGCCGATAAGACCGCGAACCTGCGCCTGCTGGAGGGGGAGAAGTCCCTCCTCGATGAGGGTGCACCCGTGCTGGCGGTCAGCCAGTTCACCCTGTACGGGGATGCGAAGAAGGGCCGCCGCCCCTCCTGGTCTGCTGCTGCGCCCGGCGCGGTGAGTGAGCCGCTGTTCAACGATTATGTTCAGGCGTTGCGTGAGCATGGCCTGCACGTGGAGACCGGTGTGTTCGGTGCGGACATGCAGGTGGAGCTTGTCAATGACGGCCCGGTGACCCTGATTCTCGATAGTGAGACCCTCTAAGAGTGGCTCACAATTTAGACGCTAGGTTCTGATTTCTGGTCATGAGTTAGTGACTTCGGCGGGGGTCTTTAACCCGTACCAGAGTCACGAAGTCATGACCGAATTTCCTGTGAAACGATAGAGTAAGACTATGGCTGATTCCCTCTTTGATCTTGAATTGCCCGATGACGGGGACCGCGTGAGCCTGATTGGCGCGCCCGCTGAGGAGCCCTCCTCGCGTGCCTCTGCGTCGCGTGCGCACTCTTCCCGTTCGGCGTCTCGTGCACCGTTGGCGGTGCGTATGCGTCCGCGCACTATTGATGAGGTTCTCGGCCAGGATCATCTGCTGACTCCGGGTGCGCCTTTGCGCGTATTGGCGGGGGAGAACGCCGGACCGGCTGGCCCGTCTTCGGTGATTCTATACGGCCCTCCGGGTACGGGCAAGACCACCCTGGCGCATGTGATTGCGCGCGCGCCGGGTCGTAAGTTCGTGGAGCTTTCGGCGATTACCGCGGGCGTGAAGGATGTTCGCGCGGTCATGGATCAGGCGCTGCTCGACCGCGATATGTACGGCACGACTACCGTACTCTTCCTCGATGAGATTCACCGTTTCACGAAGGCTCAGCAGGATGCGCTCCTACCCGGCGTGGAGAACCGCTGGGTGATTCTGGTGGCGGCTACGACGGAGAACCCGTCGTTCAGCATTATTTCGCCGCTGCTTTCGCGCTCGCTGCTGTTGCGGGTTCATTCGCTGGAGCAGTCCGATATTGAGCACCTGATTGACCGTGCGTTGGCTGACCCGCGCGGTTTTGGCGGCGCGGCGGTCATTGATGCGGATGCGCGCGCCCACCTCGCGGCAGTTTCTGGAGGCGATGCTCGCCGCTCCCTAACCTCGCTGGAGGCGGCGGTTGCGATTGCGTTTAGTGAGGCTGAGGACGCCGGTGTTGAGTATTCGGTCAAGCAGCCCCTGCCGGTGACGGCAGAGCACGCGAGCTTGGCGGTCAATCGGTCGGTGGTGCACTATGATAAGCAGGGCGATCAGCACTACGACGTCACCAGTGCCTTTATTAAGTCGATTCGTGGCTCAGACGTGGATGCTGCCCTACACTATCTAGCGCGCATGATTGAGGCGGGGGAGGACCCCCGGTTTATTGCCCGCCGCCTGATTGTTCATGCCAGTGAGGATATCGGTATGGCTGACCCCACGGCCCTGACTGCTGCGGTGAATGCTGCTCAGGCTGTTCAGCTGGTGGGGCTGCCGGAGGCTCGGTTGAATTTGGCGCAGGCGACGATTCATCTAGCGTCTGCCCCTAAGTCGAATGCCGTGTACCGGGCTATCGATGGGGCGTTGGCGGACGTCCGTGCGGGCTTGGCAGGGCCGGTTCCGGTTCATCTGCGCGATGGTCACTACCCGGGGGCTACTGCACTGGGGCATGGTAAGGGCTATGTCTACCCTCACGATCAGAAGAACGGGGTGGCCCGCCAACAATATGCCCCTGAGGCTCTGGTGGGGAAGGTCTACTATACTCCCACAGTTTTTGGGGCTGAGGGACAGATAGGGGAGCGTCTGAAAAAAATAGCCTGCCTACGCGAGCCCGCCTAGTGAAAATCTGCAAAGAAAAGAGAGGAAGCCAGACGCTCTGTGGTTAACAGAATACGAAAGAAACTTGGGCGATTACGTCTGCTTTTCTAGCTTACGGGTCTATAATTAAGGAGTTGTAAGTACATCTGTGAGAGCATTGTGTTTTCATAGAGCTTTGTGGTATTTACACGTCTTATTTCTCCCTAAATACTTTAAGGAAAAGTTACACATGACTCACGGTTTTTCCCGACGCACCCTAGCAAAGGGTGTTGCCTGGGCAGCTCCTGTGGTTGTTGCGTCTGCGTCGGTTCCCGTTTACGCGGCTTCTTCTCCCTGCCCCGCTGACATCGACGCACAGGTAGAGGCTGTCTTCCAGAGGCGTCTGGCCGCTCTGCCCAACCTGCAGAACACCACCATTCGTTTCTGGTACAACAATAACGCTAGCTCCAACGGTGCCCTAGGAACCTCCAACCTGCGTGTGCAGGTAACCAACGGTGGTGTTCTGGACGTTCCTCAGCTGCCCTTCGGCTTCGAGTTCGCTCAGCGTAACGTTGCCACCTCTCCCGCTATCAACAAGCTCTTCGGCGGCGGCAAGATCCGTTCCGCCCAGATGCCTGCTGAATGGCCTGCCAACAACAAATGGAACACCAGCACCGGTGTAGCTGACGATTCTCCCGCAGCTGTCAACGTGGATGATCCCAATGCTCCTAACCAGCGCGACGTCTCCCATGCCTCTTCCTACATCGACGTCTACTCTGCTGACGGCCGCTACAACAACCTGGGTGCTGGCGAGTTCGGTGAAGAGACCGGTGTTGCCGAGGGTAACCATCTCAAGTGGCTCTTCGCCATCAAGCCCAACACTGCAGCCACCAAGGGCGACGCTGTTGACTTCGTTAACTCCCACTGGCGTGATGGTACCGTTATTGGCTCTGGCGCAATCTACACTGCCATTGGTGTTCGCCCCGTTGGCTTCCTGCCCCCCAGCTTCGATGAGGTCCGTTCTTCCGTTGGCTCCTCTGTTGACGAGGCCTGCCTGCTGAACGCCTACACCAAGAGTGTAGACAACTGGAACAAGAGCAAAAAGCGTTTCGCCGGTGCCACCATCCAGTTCTCTGGTTGGGCTCACGACACCAGCGGTGACACCAAGGCTGTTACCTACACCGGT
Source organism: Rothia sp. 27098_8_161 (assembly GCF_041432905.1). NCBI lineage: Bacteria > Bacillati > Actinomycetota > Actinomycetes > Micrococcales > Micrococcaceae > Rothia > Rothia sp. 27098_8_161. The sequence continues at coordinate 29,624 of NZ_JAPWAL010000001.1, forward strand.
AGCGGCTACGTCTACTCCAACGAGATTGGTGCCTTCCAGAAGACCACCTCTGCAGGCGCTGCCGGTACCGGCTTCAATGGTTCCACCTCCAATGCTGTGACCTTCTTCAACGCCCAGCTGGTTGGACTCACTCGTGGCCAGGACACCCAGCTTGGCTACCAGCTCATGTATGCCGATGGTATCTGGTAAGATCAAAGGTAAATCCAACTCTTTGTGTCTATAGTTAGACTCATAGGGAAAGGGTTAAGCGGGGGAGGGGTTACATATCCCTCCCCCGCTCTGTGATACCCTCTAAAAGCCCCGCATGGGGGCTGATAAGGCGCAAATGGAGTGTTTTTGCCCCCATAAAAGGAAGTAAAAACCGAATACATAGTCAGCCTTTAGCTTGCTAAAATCTTAGGTGTGCCACTGATTGGTTGAGACCTAGTAGTCGGCCCCTCCTCGACATATTGCTCACGCTTTCGCATCTTTAGAGATTGGATGATGTACTTATGATGAAAAAGACCCTGACTGCAACCCTTGTAGGCGCTCTAGCCCTGGGCGGTGCAGCCCTGACTCCTGCAGAGGCAGCTACCGCACCTACCTCTGTTAATGCCTACACCAACGTAAGTTCTTTCGCTCCGGTTCCCGGCCTAGCCACCATCGGCCAGCTCTATCTAGGGAATGCAGGCTCCGCCTCAGGCAACCTGCCCAGCGGAACTCGTTTCTACGTAACCGTCGAGGATATGAGCGGTGCCCCCGTCCGGAACACCTCTTTAACCCTCACTACTCCCATGTCAACCAAGATCAAGATTGCTCGTGTCAACTCCCACACCTTTATGGTAACCCTCCGCGGTGAGCTGGGTCCCGGCGAGCAGATTCGTCTTGACTGGGCTCATGGCCACTACTTGAACCACTCCAAGCGTAACAAGATTGTGGTTACCACCGACTACATCCCTAACACTGCTGTAGACACCAACACTGCTAACAATACCAGCGTTTACGATAACTACGGCTACGGCATCTAAGAAATTTAAGGTTCCACCTATATGAGAGTAAGTCGGCTCTAGGAGATTTTTTTCCCTTAGAGCCGACTTCTTATATTTGTAAACCAGAAAAAGCTTGTTGAGCATACAGTAGACGCTATGTTTAATATCATAGTCAGTTCCTCCTCCCTGACCTACCTTGAGTGGCTACACTAGAAAGGTGGCTGGCAGACTACCCAAAACGCAGCGTCCGCCCCGGTAACGGGGTAGAAACTGATCATCGGGTAGCTCATAGTACCGAGAGTGCGGCTGCTCTCTACTCTCCACCGCCCAAACCGTGGGCGGCCTACCGGAGGCCAGACCACCAGAACAATGGCACACCCACACCCATGGGAAACGCTCAGCACATCACCGTATATGCGTCATGAGCCGTGCCACCGCTAAAGAAAAGGAATACGAACTGTGGCAAACCACAACCGCCCCCGCCGTACCGTGCGTCAGTCCCGTGCCCTGGGCATTGCACTGACCCCGAAGGCAGAAAAGTACCTAGAGCGCCGTCCTTACGGCCCCGGCCAGCACGGCCGTGCCCGCAAGAAGGCTGACTCCAACTACGCTACCCAGCTGAAGGAAAAGCAGCGTCTGCGCGCTCAGTACAACATTCGCGAGGCACAGATGCGCCGCGCATACCTCGAGGCAAAGCGTACCGAGGGCCAGACCGGTAAGAACATGGTCGAGCTGCTCGAGACCCGCCTCGACGCTCTGGTTCTGCGTGCAGGCTTCGCCCGCACCATTGCACAGGCACGTCAGATGGTTGTTCACCGTCACATCATGGTTGACGGCGTTCGCGTGGACCGCCCCTCGTTCCAGGTTAAGCCCGGCCAGTTGATCCACGTTCACCCCAAGGCTGAGAAGACCACCCCCTTCCAGGCTGCGGCTGCAGGTGAGAACCAGGCAGTTCTGCCCGAGGTTCCCGCGTACCTGAACGTTGAGATTGAGAAGCTGCACGCAAAGCTTGAGCGTAAGCCCAAGCGCGAAGAGATCCCCGTGATCTGCGACGAGCAGCTGGTCGTTGAGTACTACTCGCGTCTGGCATAATCTCGATTTTTCGAGAAGCAACCCGTCCTGCACCGTTCGGTGGGGGGCGGGTTGTTCCCGTTTAACGCGCGGGTTTTTGGGTATATACACCAGAGAGCAGTGGCGCCACTGAACCTGTGAATCTTCCGTCGCTGGGAGTTTCATGAGAGTTTAGGGGGCGCTTGAAGGATTTTTCGACTAAAATAAGGGATTGAACTGTGTGTACAGTCCTGATATGTACGCACAATCCGGCTGCATGCCACGGTGGCATGCGGTCCTGTACGACTATTTGATAAGCATCATGCATTGAGCGGAATGGGGTTATAGATGACCGGCGGAGATATTGCGGGCCTGATTGCAGCAGGAGTTTTTGCGATTCTGGTGGCTCTTCTTGCGCTACCCATTATTCGCCTGACTAAGGTATTTGATGAGCTTATCGTGACGATTCGTTCGCTGAACCAGAGCACCGGCCCCCTCATTGAAGAGGTGACCCGCACTGTGGTAACCACCAATGAGCAGCTGGAGAAGGTTGACGACATCACCTCGAACGTTTCAGATGCGTCTGCGAATGTTTCTGCGCTGTCCTCGCTGGTGACCTCGACTGTGGGTCAGCCGCTGATTAAGGTTGCGTCCTTCTCCTACGGTGTGCGTCAGGCGTTCCGCGGAGGTAAGCCCGGCGACGCACACGGCACCGGCAACAACAACGCTGGCGGTCAGTATGGTTCGGCACAGTCCTCTTACTCTGCAGGTGGTGAGAACTAATGGGTCTGCTTCGTTCAGCTCTTCTGCTTGGCGCCGGCGCGGCGGTTGGTTACTTTGCTTCCAAGCGTGCCACCGCCTCCGAACCTGCTCAGCGTACCCCCGGCAGCGCCCTGCTCATGCGTGAGCACGGTGAACTGGCCCTCAACCCGGAGTCTCAGATGGGAAAGTTCTTCGATTCGCCGATTGGCAAGCCCCTGCAGCCGTATGCGTTGCGTGCTGTTGAGTTCGCCGCCCGCGTGCGTGAGGGCATGCAGGAAAAGGAGATGGAGCTCAACGCTAAGGTGGAGCGCCAGAAGCAGGATCTGCGTCCTGGCTCCCTGGATACCTGGGAGCGCAAGATGAGCTCGACTGAGATTGAGTCCACGAACCGCCGCCTGGCTGAGCGTGAACTTATTGAGGTGGAGGCTGAGATTGCCTCCTTGGAAGAGGCGCAGAAGCGAGCGCGTGAGCAGCGCATTGCGCGTGACCGTCAGCTCGGTGACGGCTTCTTCAACTAGGTTTTAAAACGTGGTGTCTTCGCCCGTAAACCACGGTACGAGACTGGCTCAATTAGCCATTTTGCTCTCGGGCAGGCACCATAGGTCAGTAGACTAATTTAGAATTTCGCACAGATTACTCTAAGGAACGAGATGCTCTCACAGGAGATTTCCAAGCGCTGGATCGATTTCTTCGCTTCCCGCGGCCATACTGTGGTGCCTTCGGCATCGCTGATTTCGAACGAGCCCGGCGCTATGTTCACTATTGCCGGTATGGTGCCGTTCATTCCCTACTTCTTGGGCCGTGAGACCCCTCCGTTCTCCCGCGCGACCAGCGTGCAGAAGTGCATCCGCACCCTGGACATTGAAGAGGTGGGTAAGACTGCGCGTCACGGTACCTTCTTTCAGATGGCTGGTAACTTCTCCTTCGGTGATTACTTCAAGGAGAAGGCGATTCCTTTCGCTTACGAGTTGCTGACTACCTCTCAGGATCAGGGTGGTTTTGGCCTGGACCCCGAGCGTTTGTGGGTCACCATCTACGAGGGTGACGAAGAAGCATTCGAGATTTGGACTAAGACCGTTGGGTTCCCCGCTGAGCGTATTCAGCGTATGGGCATGAAGGAAAACTACTGGTCCACTGGTCAGCCCGGCCCTGCAGGTCCCGACTCGGAGATTTTCTATGACCGTGGCCCCGCCTATGGTAAGGAAGGCGGCCCGGCGGCTGACGACGACCGTTACATTGAGATTTGGAACCTCGTGTTTATGCAGTACCAGCGTGGCGAGGGCCTCGGCAAGGATGACTTCGAGATTCTGGGTGAGCTGCCGAAGAAGAACATTGATACCGGCCTGGGTGTTGAGCGCCTGGCAATGCTGTTGCAGGGTGTTGAGAACTTCTACGAGACCGACCAGGTTCGCCCGGTTTTGGATGCAGCATCCAAACTGTCCGGTAAGAAGTACCACGGCTCTGAGTCCCCTGAGGACGAAGGCTACGAGGACGACGTGCGTATGCGCGTGGTGGCTGACCACATCCGCTCCTCCCTCATGCTGATTGCTGACGGTGTCACCCCCTCCAACGAGGGTCGCGGCTACATTCTGCGCCGTCTGATGCGCCGCGCTATCCGTGCGATGCGTCTGCTGGGCGTGACTGAGCCTTGCCTGCCCGTGCTGTTCCCGGCGTCTTGCGAGGCTATGAAGGGTGCTTTCCCGTACGTGGGTGATGACTTCGAGCGTATTTCCCGCATTGCCTACGCTGAGGAGAAGGCGTTCCTGCATACCATTGAGACCGGTACTGAGCGTCTGGAAGAGGCAGTTGCTGCCGCTAAGAAGGACGGCTCCAACGCTGTTTCCGGTGCTGAGGCGTTTGCTCTGCACGACACCTACGGCTTCCCGATTGACCTGACCCTGGAGATGGCTGCTGAGGCTGGCGTGAAGGTTGACGAGAAGGCTTTCCGTGAGCTGATGGCTGAGCAGCGTCACCGTGCACAGGCTGACGCTAAGGCGAAGAAGGGCGCGTTCGCTGACCTGTCCGAGCTGCGTAAGCTCGTGGATGAGCGTGGCTCCATCTTCACCGGTTACACCGAGCTGCGTACTGAGACTCACCTGCGTGCAATCCTGGTGGACGGCGTATCTGTTCCCGCAGCTAAGGCTGGCGACAAGATTGAGGTTGTCCTGGATGAGACTCCGTTCTACGCTGAGGCTGGTGGCCAGGCAGCTGATACCGGTGTTATTACCGGCAACGGCTTCATCATTGACGTTCAGGATGTTCAGCAGCCCGTGAAGGGCCTGAGTGTTCACCGCGCCGTTGTACGTGAGGGCGAGGTTCACACCGGTGCTGAGGTTGTGGCACAGGTTGACGTTCAGCGTCGCCGCGACGGTGAGAAGGCACACTCCGGTACCCACATTATTCACGCAGCTCTGCACCAGGTGTTGGGTAATGAAGCAACTCAGCGCGGCTCCTTCAACAAGGAAGGCTACCTGCGCTTCGACTTCGCATGGGGCGAGGGCCTGTCCGAGTCTGCTAAGCGTGAGGTTGAAGAGGTAGCAAACCTCGCTATTCGCGATAACCACCAGGTGATTACCCGTGAGATGCCGCTGGCTGAGGCTAAGGCTCTTGGCGCTATGAGCCTCTTCGGCGAGAAGTACGGCGACGTGGTGCGTGTTGTTGAAATCGGTGGCGAGTTCTCCCGCGAGCTGTGCGGTGGTACCCACGTTGGTTCGTCCGCTGAGGTTGGTTCCCTGACCCTGCTGACTGAGGGTTCTGTTGGCTCCGGTAACCGCCGTGTTGAGGCTCTGGTGGGTCTGGACTCCTTCAACCACCTGACTGCTGAGCGTACCCTGGTGAACCAGCTGACCGGTCTGATGAAGGTTCAGTCCTCCGCTGATCTGCCGGAGAAGATTAACCAGACTCTGGCTAAGCTGAAGGCTGCTGAGAAGGAACTGGCTCAGCTGCGCCGCGAGAAGCTGCAGGCTGAGGCTGGCAAGTTGCTGGAGAATGCACAGACCATCGGTTCTGTTCGCGTTCTGGCGCATGACGCTGGCGAACTGGACGCTAACGGCGTTCGTGAGCTGGCTCTGGATCTGCGTTCGCGCTTCGGCTCCGAGGCTGCGGTTGTTGCTGTGGTGGGTGTGGCTAATGGTCGCCCCGTTATCCTGGTAGCAACCAACGAGGGCGCTCGTGAGGCTGGCGTGAAGGCTGGCGCTCTGGTCCGCGTCGCTGCCGGTGTTCTCGGCGGCGGTGGCGGCGGTAAGGACGACGTCGCTCAGGGTGGTGGCCAGGATGCATCCAAGATTGGTGCTGCACTGGACGCTGTCCGCGACGCTATCGCACAGGCTCAGGCCTAAATATGGCAGAATTCCAGCGCGGAGTGCGGATGGGCGTCGATGTGGGTAATGCTCGCGTCGGCACCGCCCTCAGCGACCCCGACGGCATCCTTGCCACCCCGCTCAAGACATTACGCCGCGACGCGAAGAAGAACTCTGACCGCCGTGTTTTGCGCAAGCTGATTGAGGTGAACGAGGTGGTGGAGGTTTTCGTCGGGCTTCCGAAGACCATGCGTGGTGGGGATTCTCCCTCCACGGAAATGGCTAGGGAGTACGCGCAGGCTCTGCGCTCCGAGCTGGATGCCGAAGAGAAAACACATATTAATATTTGGCTGGTGGATGAGCGACTCACCACCGTGAGCGCTCACCGTGCACTGCACGAGGCTGGGGTTTCCAGCCGAGATTTCAAGACTATGGTTGACCAGGTGGCGGCTGTGAACATTTTGCAGTACAGCCTGGATGCCCTCAAAGCGGGGCAGTCCGTAGCCGGGTACAAGGTGAGCGATCCGGCCCACGAAGAAAACCGACCGTCCGAGTCAGAAGGGACCGCGGTTGGTGCCGTCAACGAAACGGAGAACCTTCAGTGACCGAACAGAATAAACAGCCCGAAGAGAGCGGGCTCGACCTCTTTAGGCCTACGGCTGAGGACGAACGTAAGGGTATTACCGGCATTACGATGGAACAGGAAATCGTGTCGGTGGCTACGTTGCGTGCGCGTAAGCGCCGCCGCCGCGCCGTTTTGCTGAGCGCAATTTCCCTGTTTGTCGTGGCTCTGGTCATCATTTCTGGTGCCCTGATTACTCGCTATGACCCGTTCAAGAATCGTGACTACTCGGGTGGCGGTAACGGCATGACCGTAACTTTCACGATTCGTTCCGGCCAGTCCACCGCGCAGGTGGCTGCTGAGCTAGAAAATGCTGGCGTCATTGCTGATGCTGATAAGTTCCTTGAGGTGTACGCCAAGGAGAGCAAGGGTAAGTACTTGCAGCCTGGCACCTATGAATTGCAGCAGCACATGAGCAGCTCGAACGCTATCAACACGATTATTCAGGCGAACAGCAACGTACTGTACCTGGCTATTCCTCAGGGTAAGCGCGTGAGCGAGACCATCGATCTGATTGTTTCTGGCTCCGATGGCGCGTTCACCCGCAAGCAGGTTGAGGACGCGATCAGCAACTACACCCAGTACGGCGTGCCGAGCAACTTCCCGTCGATTGAGGGCTGGTTGCACCCGGGTGAGTACCGCTTCCCGAAGGATACCGACATCAAGAAGGTTATTCAGACCATGGTTGATAAGACCAAGGCTGACCTGAAGGAAGCCGGTGTGAGCGGCGATCAGAAGATCTTTGAGGTTCTGACTATTGCCTCTATCGTGGAACTTGAGGCTCAGCCGAAGGACTACGTGGCGGTTGCAGGCATCATTGAGAACCGTCTGAACAACCCCGACGGTGAGACCTCGGGTCTGATTCAGTCGGATGCGACCGTGACCTACGGTCTGGGTGTCCGCTCGTACCACCTGACTGAAGAGCAGAAGGCCGATAAGAGCAATAAGTACAATACTTATGCGAATAAGGGTCTTCCTAAGGGTCCGATTGGTTCCCCGCAGCTGGCTTCGATTAAGGCTGCTGCAGCTCCCGAGAAGAACCCGTACTTCTACTGGGTGACTGTGAATCTGGATTCCGGTGAGACCAAGTATTCCCGCACTTATGCTGAGCACCAGCGTTATGTTGAAGAGTACAACCAGTGGTGTTCTAAGCACCCGAACCGTTGTAGCTAAGCTGTAGCTGATTGGTTCAGCAGGTAGCTACGATTCGGTAGCTTTGGACTGAAGGTTCTTTGCTGAGGCGGGTACCGCCTCCACGAGAGTGGGGGAGGTGCCCGCCTTTGCTGTACCCGAATGCTGGGTCGTGCTCGGGTGGTGGGCTGTACCCGAATAGTGGTTTGTCCCTTAAAATGGGTAGAGTGCGCCTATGAACGTGGGTTCGTGGCGTGCGTGTCCGCAAAGCCCCAAGCGTTGAGAGCATTCCCCAGCGTTGAGAGCGAGAGAGTACCGATGAAGACTGAGCCGTACCGTGAAGCCCCGTATCTTCGCCGTGCCTACGTGCTGGGGCACCCGATTTCCCATTCCCTGTCACCCGCGTTGCATCGTGCGGCGTATGACTTTTTGGGTGAGCAGAATTTGGGGTATGAGCGCCGCGATACTTTGCCTGATGATTTGCCGGCGATGATGCACGGTGTGCGACACCCGGACGGTACGGAGGATGCTCCGTATATTGCAGGTCTGTCGGTGACGATGCCGTTGAAGACCGCGGTCATCCAGTATTGCGATGAGATTAGCGAGATGGCGCAGGTGACCGGTGCGGTGAATACGGTGTATCCGCGTGGTGAGAAGATTCTGGGGCATAATACGGACGTCATTGGTATTGTGAACGCGCTGCGCCACGCCGGTTTGGAACCGGAACCGCTCAAGGATTCTGCCGCGATTGTGGGTGGGGGAGCGACCGCTATTTCTGCTTTGGCGGCGCTGCACGCGCTGGGGTACCGCCGCGTGAGCGTGTACGCCCGTTCGTTGCATAAGCTCGGTAGTGTGCAGGAGGCGGCGGGCCGCCTGGGTGTTCAGCTGGAACAGATTACGTTGGCTGATTTGCCGCAGAATCTTGCTGAGCGCGGTCATCACCCGGTGGTGTCTACTCTTCCGGCTCATGCGGCGGATGAGTGGGCGAGCCAGCTGAGCGGGTTGAAAGGTGCCTCCGCGACGCACCGGCCGGTACTGCTCGATGTTGCGTATAACCCGTGGCCTTCGGTGCTGGCGAGCGCCTGGGAGGCGAACGGCGGTACGGTGGTTTCTGGCCTGGAGATGCTGCTGTATCAGGCGGTGGAGCAGGTTCTGATTTTTACTGACCGCACCCTGTCTGAGGGTGAGCTGCTGGGCTTGGTGAATGCGATGTGTGCGGCGGTTGATCTTGCGCCTCGTGCTTCCGTTTCGTGAAAAAAGCGTGCTTTCACTCGCTCAGTAAACAGGCATTTTATACACTATTTATACACGTGAAGAATTATTATTCCTTCCTCCTGCGCTGCGGTGCGGGTGCGATGAAAAGAGGTTAACCTATGGCCCTGCGTTGGCTCACTGCCGGAGAATCCCACGGCGAGGCGCTCGTCGGCATTATTGAGGGCGTACCCGCCGGTGTGGAACTCACCAGCGACATGGTGCGTGACGCCCTGGCTCGCCGCCGCCTCGGCTACGGCCGCGGTGCCCGCATGAAGTTCGAGGAGGACCGCGTGCGCATCCTGGGCGGTGTGCGTCACGGCCTGACTCAGGGCGGCCCGGTCGCGATTGAGATTGCGAACACCGAGTGGCCCAAGTGGACTGACGTGATGAGCTCCGACCCGGTGGATCCGAAGCTGATTGAGGGTCGTGCGCGTAACGCTGCGCTGACTCGTCCGCGCCCCGGTCATGCCGATTTTGCGGGTATGCAGAAGTACAACTTCTCTGAAGCTCGCCCGGTGCTGGAGCGCGCCTCCGCGCGTGAGACTGCGACCCGCGTAGCTCTTGGCGTGGTTGCCGCACAGATTTTGAAGGCTCTGGGTGTTGAGCTGGTTTCTCACACCGTAGCTGTGGGTGGCGTGCACGCTCCTGAGGGTGCCCCGGTACCTTCGCCCCGCAACGTTGAGGAGCTGGACGCTGACCCGCTGCGCTGCTTCGACAAGGCAACCTCCGACGCGATGGTTCAGCGCGTGGATGAGGCGCACAAGGACGGTGAGACTCTCGGCGGTGTGGTTGAAGTGCTCGCGTACGGTATGCCTCCCGGACTGGGTTCGTACGTGCACTGGGACCGCCGCTTGGACGCGCGCCTTGCCGCGGCTCTGATGGGTATTCAGGCCATTAAGGGCGTTGAGGTTGGCGACGGTTTCGCGACCGCTGACCGCCCCGGCACTGCAGCTCACGACGAGATTTCCATTGGCGAAAATGGCGTCACCCGCGATACCAACCGTGCAGGTGGTATTGAGGGTGGTATGAGCATCGGTGACCTGCTGCGTGTGCGCGCGGCAATGAAGCCCATTGCGACCGTGCCGAAGGCCCTGAAGACCATTGACACGTCCACCGGTGAAGAGGCCCGCGCCCACCACCAGCGTTCGGACGTGTGTGCTGTTCCCGCCGCTGGCGTGGTGGCGGAGGCTATGGTCGCCCTAGTGCTCGCTGAGGCGGCACTGGAGAAGTTTGGTGGCGACTCCATGGGTGAGACTCGCCGCAACATGGATTCCTACCTGGACGCTATTCCGGCGTCTCTGGCTTGGGAGTCTAACGTGGCTGGTTGGGACGCGTAGTGCCCCTTCCTGCGGAGTCTGAGGGCAGCGGCGTGAACGGTTGTGGTTCCGGGGCGGTTTCTGTGGAACAGAGTGTCCGCCCGGTCGCTTCGAGCCCCCTCGCGCGTATTGCTGCGGCAACGCAGCGTGCGCGAGGGGGCGCTTCGCCGCGCCCGGAATCTGGTGTATCGGAATCCGTATCTGCCACGGCTGAGCAGGCTGTTGAGTGTGAGGATTCCTCCCGTCCGGCCTTTCGCGTGCCCACCCCGGCTGACCTGATGCATTCTGGTACCCGCCCCGTGCCTGCCGCTACTATGGCGAGCACGCAGGGTGTGCGCCTGTACGCTTCCTCGGTGTCTGAGGATGCTGACCCGGCACTCGGTCTGGGCGAGGACCTGCGCCTGAAGCTGCTCAGCGCCCTGCAGGGCATGGGCACCGACGAAGAGGAGCCCCGCAAGGAGCCCGCGAAGGCGGAATCACCTAAGCCGCCTGTGTCCAAGCCTGCAGCTCCGAAGCCGGCTGCACCTAAACCTGCCGCGCCCAAGCCGGCACCTGTAAAGCAGGTACAGCCTGCAGAGGCGGCGGGGGAGAGCGCTACCGCTCCCGTGCAGAAGACTGAACCGCAGTCTGCCCCCGTAGCCCCCATAGCCGCATCCGCAACTCCCGTAGCTGTGCCCGCGGCTGAACCGGCCAAGCCGGTTCGTCCGACTCCGGCGCTGTTCGGCAAGGTTCAGGTTGCCGCACCCGCAGTACCCGCCGTGGAAGCAGAGAGTCAACCAGGGGAGAATCCCCTCGAAGCTTTCGAACTGCCCGCAACTTCCGCTGAATCTGCGGCACCCGCAGATATTGCAGCGTCGGAAGAACTGGGCGCGCCGGAAGAAACCCCCGCAGAAGACGAGTCCGCCGGCGGCGCTCGCATCCACCCGCAGCAGGTGCGTGAAATGCACGAGAACTTCGCGGAACGCGCCCGCCCCATCGTGCTCATCGGCCCCATGGCGGCAGGTAAGACCTATATTGGTACGCACCTGGCGCGTTTTTACGGCTACGAGTTCCTCGACGCCGACCAGCTCATCGTGGAACGCTACGGCGAAGTCTCCGAAATCTTCGAGATTTTCGGTGAGACGCACTTCCGCGAGCTCGAACGCAAAACCATCGAAGAGGTCCTCACCTCGCCGGTGTACCGCAATACGGTGTTCTCCCTGGGCGGTGGCGCACCCATGACCGATTCGGTTGCGGAGCTGCTCAAGGACGAATGCGTGGTGTACATCCTCGTTGATGCTGACACCGTCACCCCGCGCATTACCGGCAGCAAGACCCGCCCGCTGCTGCAGCCGAACCCGGTGGAGCGGTGGACCGAAATTTTTGAGCGTCGCCGCAGCCGATACGAAGAGCTGGCGCACTTCACCCTGGACGCACGAGGCGGCCGCCCTATCACGGAGATGACCGCAGAAATCCAGGCGTACGTGACCGCAATCCGTACTTCCCGAGCGCAGCACCCCCAAGCATAACCCCTCACCTGTGAAAGGACACATGATGAGCACTCAGCCCGCCCCCACTTTCGGTGCCTCCGGCGCGGAAGATATTACCCGCATCCCGGTGACCGGCAGCTCCCCGCGTGAGAACTATGAGGTTCTCATTGGCCACAACCTGCTCGGTAAGATTCCCGAAATTCTGGGCAACCGCACCAAGAAGGTGCTCGTGATTCACCCGCGTGCCCTGCGTTCCACCGGTGAGCTGGTCATGGAAGACCTACGTGCCATGGGATACGAATCGTTCAGCGCCGAAATCCCGGATGCTGAGGAGGCGAAGCACTACCAGGTGGCGGCGTTCTGCTGGCAGGTGCTCGGCCAGAACGACTTCACCCGCACCGACGCAATCATCTCCGTGGGTGGCGGCGCTATTACCGACGTTGCCGGCTTCGTGGCGGCAACCTGGCTGCGCGGCGTGCGCGTTATTCACATTCCGACCACCCTGCTCGGCATGGTGGACGCTGCCGTGGGCGGTAAGACCGGCATCAACACTGCCGAGGGTAAGAACCTGGTCGGCGCGTTCTGGCCGCCCGCCGCGGTACTCTGCGAGATCGGCACCCTGCGCACCCTGCCCGAGAACGAGCTGCTGACCGGCATGGGTGAGATCGTCAAGTGCGGCTTCATCGCAGACCCCGAAATCCTCGACCTGATTGAGGCGAATCCGAACGCCGTGCGTGACTCGCAGTCCGCCATCATGCGTGAACTCATTGAGCGTAGCGTGCGTGTGAAGGCTGAGGTCGTCTCCGAGGACCTGCGCGAATCCGGCCGCCGCGAAATCCTGAACTACGGCCACACCCTCGCCCACGCCATTGAACGTAACGAACGCTACCAGTGGCGTCACGGCGCGGCAGTGTCCGTCGGCATGGTCTACGCCGCCGAACTGGCGCTGGCAACCGGCCACGCCGACGAAGAACTCGTGGCACGCACCCGCCGCATCCTCGAATCCTTGGGTCTGCCCACCTCCTACAAGGCAGATGCATGGCCCCAGCTGCTCGAAGCAATGCGCCGCGACAAGAAGGCACGCGGCAACCTGCTGCGCTTCATCATTCTTGACGGTTTGGCTCGCCCGCGCGTCTACGAGGTGCCGGACGACTCGATCCTGTACATGACCTACCAGGAGATTATCTCCGAGTAGGCCTGAGTCCCGTACAGTCACCGCCACGCACCCGCCACACGACTGCCAACATATGGCAGTCAGCATGCGGTAGCCGGGCGGGGTGCCACAGCATCTGTGGTGCCCCTGCTAGGCAAATTCGTGCGCATCCTGTAGAATGTACTGGACATATTTTTGCTTATTGAAAACTTAGCGCCGCGCCGGGTACCACTACGGCGTGAGCGTCGATGACACGAAGGAGAGCCCCATGGCATCCACTACCGATATTAAGAACGGCGCCGTCCTGAAGATTGACGGCAACCTCTGGTCCGTCGTAGAGTTCCAGCACGTTAAGCCCGGTAAGGGTGGCGCATTCGTCCGCACCAAGCTGCGCAACGTTACCTCCGGCAAGGTCGTCGATCGTACCTTCAACGCTGGCGCTAAGATTGAAACCGCAACCGTTGACCGCTCCGACTACCAGTACCTGTACCAGGACGGCGACGACTACGTCTTCATGGACATGAAGACCTACGACCAGATCAATGTTCCCGCAACCGTTGTTGGCGACGCAGCAAACTACATGCTCGAGTCCCAGACCGCAACCATCGCGCTGAACGAGGGCACCCCCCTGTACATTGAGCTGCCCGCATCCGTGGTCCTCGAAATCACCTACACCGAGCCCGGCCTGCAGGGTGACCGCTCTACCGGCGGCACCAAGCCCGCAACCGTTGAGACCGGCTACGAGATCCAGGTTCCCCTGTTCCTGGAGACCGGCACCAAGGTCAAGGTTGACACCCGCACCGGTGAGTACCTCGGTCGCGTGAACGACTAATGAATTCGCGTACTAAAGCCCGATTGCGCGCCCTCGAAGTGCTCTTCGAGGCGGATCAGCGCAACGAAGATTATATTGAGGTACTCCGCCGCCGCCGACTGTACACGGTAGCGCAGATTTCTGCTTACTCTGAGGAAATCATTCGTGGCGTCCGCGACCACGATGAAGAAATCCGTGAGTTTGTGGAGACTTACGCCCGTGACTGGTCCTTCGAGCGTATGCCCGCCGTGGACCGTGCCGTGCTGCGTATTGGCACTTGGGAGCTTCTCTACAATGACGAAGTTCCGGATGCTGTCGCAATTTCTGAGGCTGTCGGTCTGGCGCGTGTGCTGTCCACGAATGAATCTCCGAAGTTCGTGAACGGTCTGCTGGATAAGCTCCGTCAGGTGAAGCCGACCCTGCTCGCGTAAGACATCCCGCCGCGGCCTGCTCGCCAGCCCGTAGCTGGTTGGTTCGCTGCCGTTGTTGAGGATGCGCCCGCAGGGGAGCGTACGTGAAACCCCCGCCATGCTGTAGTTCGCTACAGCACGGCGGGGGTTTTCTGTGTCTAGGTTGCGCTTGGTTGGTGCAGTTCTGCGTTGGGGTCCGCATTTGGTGTGGATGCGCTCACGGAAGTTGAAGTACTTGATTCAGCACTGACCTGCGCGCCACCGGAACATGCAGACAGGGTGAGTATCATTGCTGCAGAAAGTGCGGCAATAGAACTACACGTGGTACGACTAAACATCATTGTTAGTTCTTTTCTGGGGTGTGGTTGTGTAAACCGCAGAATCATCCACACAACAACGTATGGAATTCAGTGGAATGTTATCGGTTGATGCCATTACCCTAACAAATATCCACAGAGCGCACACCCTAGCGTATTGTTTGTTCATTTTGCCAATTTTCTATTCATTTCAGCGTAGTTAAGGGTGTCCCGAGATGTACACGGGGGTACATATCGGCATACAGATGGGGGCTCCACCTATTGCACTGTGCCTAATTCTCTGAAGTATTCCGGCAGCCATCTCGCCGTGAGCGGTCTCTCGCCGAACCTGAACGTAGCCTGTGAACTGTGGTACCCTACTAGAAGCACAAAACCTTTAAATCCGTCCCGTGAGGCGGGGAAGGAGACGGCTATGCCTGGGTCAACTGTACCCACATCCGGCGCGAATCAGGGGCGAAATCTAACCGCAGCCCCCCATTTGGCAACCCCTCAAAGCACCTCCGAGGACGCGACCACCGTCGGCCGCACCATCCTCAGCGAGGACGAAATCCGCCGCGCCCTCACCCGCATCGCCTACGAAATCATCGAAACCAATAAAGGCGTAGAAAACCTCGTACTCATCGGCATCCGCTCCCGCGGCGTGCCCCTCGCCGTACGACTCGCCGCCCGCATCCAAGCCATCGAGCCGAACTTCACCGCAGAAACACGACTCGGCGCCCTGGACATCACCGCTTATCGCGACGACCAACCTACCTCGCCCAACGGCACCAACTCCCCAGAGAACACAGGGGAGAGCATCATGCCCAGCATCGGCATTGAAGGTAAAACCGTAGTCCTTGTTGACGACGTCCTCTACTCCGGCCGCACCGTACGTGCCGCCCTCGACGCACTCAACGCCCACGGACGACCCGCCCTCGTACGCCTGGCAGTCCTCGTAGACCGCGGACACCGGCAACTACCCATCCGCGCCGACCACGTGGGCAAAAACCTGCCCACCAGCGCCAGCGAAACCGTGCGCGTCGTACTGACCGAAACTGACAACGCAACAGACCGAGTCGATATTATCCAGCTGGGAGGGCTCTCATGAAGCATCTGCTCGACACCCGCGAACTAACCCGCGAAGAAGCCATCGAAATCCTTGACGTCGCCGACTACATGGCGCAGGTCAAAGCCGAAAACCGCACCCTCAACGTGCTCAACGGCAAGACCGTCGTCAACCTCTTCTTCGAGGACTCCACCCGAACCCGCCTCTCCTTCGAAGCCGCGGAGAAGCGCCTGGGTGCAACCGTCACGAACTTCTCTGCTTCTGGATCCTCCCTGTCTAAGGGCGAGTCGCTCAAGGACACCGCACAGACTCTCAAGGCGATTGCCGCGGATGCTTTCGTGATCCGCCACTCGGCATCCGGCGCACCGCAGCGCCTCGCCGAGGCAGGCTGGACTGATATCCCCGTGCTCAACGCGGGCGACGGCACCCATGCGCACCCCACCCAGGCACTGCTCGACGCCGTATCCCTGCGCCAGTACAAGGCAGAACGCGACGGCCTCGATAGCCCCCGCGGCACCGACCTGTCCGGTATGCGCGTGCTCATCGTCGGCGACATCCTGCACTCGCGCGTGGCACGCTCCAACCTCTGGCTGCTGACCACCCTCGGCGCGCAGGTCGTCTTCGTCGCACCGCCGACCCTACTGCCGCTGAACACTGCCTCCTGGGTTGAAGAAGCTGGCGTAGAAATCTTCCACGACTTCGACGAAGCCATTGCCACCAACCCCGATGCCGTCATGCTGCTGCGCATCCAGAAGGAACGCATGAACGCCGCGTACTTCCCCTCCGCAGAGGAGTACACCGACCTGTGGGGCCTGACCGCCGAACGCTTCGCAACCCTGCAGGCACAGCCGCAGCCGGTCGCAATCCTGCACCCGGGCCCCATGAACCGCGGCCTGGAGATCTGCTCCGAAGCCGCCGACGCCACCAACTCCTGGGTCCTGCGCCAGGTCAGCAACGGCGTGGCGCTGCGCATGGCGGTGCTCTACCTGCTTCTAACCGACGGCTCCAGCGCCAAACTCGACGCCGGCGACGAATCCTAAACGACCTTCCTAACGAGAGGAACCAACACCATGAGCAAGTACCTGATTAAGGGCGCAAGCCTCTACGGCGAAAAGGTCGCCGACATCCTCATCGAGGACGGCGTGATTAGCCGCATCGCAGAGAACATTGATGCCGCAGACGCACAGGTTGTCGAGGCGGCAGGCCAGGTGGCCCTGCCCGGCCTGGTTGATATCCACACTCACCTGCGTCAGCCCGGTTACGAGGCATCCGAAACCGTCGAGACCGGTACCCGCGCAGCAGCCCTGGGCGGTTACACCGCAGTGTTTGCCATGGCAAACTCCATGCCCGTGGCAGACACCGCCGCAGTGGTTGAGCAGGTTGACCGCCTCGGCAAGGAATCCGCATGGTGCCGCGTGCAGCCCATCGGCGCAGTGACCGTGGGCCTGAAGGGTGAGCGTCTCTCCGATATTGGCGGTATGGCGAACTCCATCGCGAACGTGCGTGTGTTCTCCGACGACGGCATGTGCGTGTACGACCCCGCCGTGATGCGCCGAGCCCTCGAATATGTCAAGACCTTCGACGGCGTCATTGCGCAGCATGCGCAGGAGCCACGCCTGACTGAAGGCGCCCAGATGAATGAAGGTAAGGTGTCCGCTGACCTGGGTCTAGCCGGCTGGCCCGCCGTCGCTGAAGAGGCAATCATTGCCCGCGACGTGCTACTGGCTGAGCACCTGGACTCCAAGCTGCACATCTGTCACCTGTCCACCAAGGGCTCCATTGAGGTTGTGCGCTGGGCTAAGTCCCGCGGCGTGAAGGTGACCGCGGAGGCAACCCCGCACCACCTGCTGCTCACCGACGAGACCGCACGCACCTACGACCCGGTCTTCAAGGTGAACCCGCCGTTGCGCACCGAAGAAGACGTCATGGCGCTGCGTCAGGCAGTTGCTGACGGCATCATCGACGTGATTGGTACCGACCACGCACCGCACCCGGCAGAGACCAAGGAATGCGAGTGGGCGTGTGCCGCGAACGGTATGACCGGTCTGGAGCAGGCACTGTCCATCATCCAGATGACTCTGGTTGACACCGGCATGATTACCTGGCGCGATGTGGCACGCATTCTCTCCGAGGAGCCCGCGAAGATTGGTCGCCTGGACCATGAGCAGGGCCGCCCGCTGGCCGAAGGTGAACCGGCAAATATTGTGCTGGTTGACCCGAAGGCAACTCGCGTGATCAAGCCGGAGGAGCAGGCAACCAAGGGTAAGAACAACCCCTACCGCGGTATGGAGGTGCCCGGCTCGATCCGTGCAACCTTCTACGCCGGCCACCCGACCGTGCTGAATGGCGAGCTGGCAACCCCGCGCCGCTAACCCGCGAGGCGAACCACGAAGTAACCGTGCCTGGCGGTGGTAGGTTCACGCCTGCCACCGCCTCGCGAGGAATACAGCCTCGTGGGAGCTAGTAACGGCTAGTAGCGGGGGAGAAACCTCCCCGAAACACGACCGGAACCACCAGCGCAAAAACACCCCTCCCTATCAACCCAGGCCGAGACAATCGACCGAGACCCAACCGAAAGAGAGAACCTTCGTGGGAAAGTTCCTGACCGCTATCATCTGCATCGCCCTGGTTGCGCTATGCATCTACGGCATGTGGCATGGATGGCGCTCGCGCCTGGTACGCCAGGCGAACATGTTCGGCTCCCTCAAGGAAGTTCCCGAACGCTACGAGGGCATGACCGCTGACGCTGCTTTCGAGGGCGAGTACGTCAGCACCACGATATTCGGTAACTGGCTGGACCGCGTGGGGTTCGATTCGCTCGGCTTCAAGAGCAAGTCCACCCTGCTGATTTATCCGGACAGCATCATCTTCACCCGTAACGGCGCGAAGGACCTGTGGATTCCAGCGAAGAAGCTCGCAGTCATCACCACCGACCGCGGTATGGCAGGCAAGATTGTGGAGAAGAACGGCCTGGTTGTGATTGGTTGGACCCTGGACGGTCACCGCGTGCAGACTGGCTTCCGCACCCGCTACGCCGAGGATAAGCAGGCGGTACTGCAGGAGCTACGCCGCATCGCCCCGAACGCGGTAGATGCGCCCGAGAAGTGGGCGGCAGAACCGGAAGCCTAACCCCCGGACAAACCGCGAAACGTATAGATTTGGCCTAGCGGCAGGGGAACAACCCGCCGAAGGCACCATAGACTACCCCGGAACCTGCACGGTAGAGGCCGCACAGGAAGCGGGGGAGAACACCAGAGAAAAGGAAGAAGAGCATGACTGACATGACACGATCCGGCGCCCTGCGTACGGACCGCGCGCTGCTCGTCCTGGAGGACGGCACCGTCTACCGCGGCTATGGCTACGGCGCAACCGGCGCGTCCCTGGGCGAGGCGGTTTTCTCGACCGGCATGACCGGCTACCAGGAAACCCTGACCGACCCCTCCTACGCGGGTCAGATTGTGGTTCAGACCGCTCCGCATATTGGCAACACCGGCGTGAACACCACCGACGCTGAATCCCGCAAGATTTGGGTTGCTGGCTACGTGGTTCGCGATGCCGCACGTGTGGCATCCAACTGGCGTTCTGAGCGCACCCTCGACGAAGAGCTCATCGAGCAGGGCATCATCGGTATTCAGGGCATTGACACTCGCGCTCTGACCCGCCGTCTGCGTTCGAGCGGTTCGATGCGTGCTGGCGTGTTCTCCGGTGAGTACGCAGAACGCTCTGAAGCTGAACTGCTGGAGGAGGTGCGCGCCTCCGAACCGATGGCCGGCCGTAAGCTTGCTGACTCCGTTTCGGTTGATACCGCCTACACCGTTGAGCCGCACCAGTTCAACTGGTTCGCGCCCCCGGTTGCAACCGTCGTAGCCCTGGACCTGGGCATTAAGTCGATGACCCCGCAGCGTTTTGCTGAGCGTGGCGTGCGCGTGCACGTGCTGCCCGCAAGCGCAACCCTCGAGGACATCTACTCCCACAACCCCGACGGAGTGTTCTTCTCCAACGGCCCCGGTGACCCGGCAACCGCTGACGAGCAGGTTGAGCTGCTGCAGGGCGTGCTGCGTAAGGGCACCCCGTTCTTCGGTATCTGCTTCGGTAACCAGCTGCTGGGCCGTGCGCTGGGCTTCGGCACCTACAAGCTGCCCTTCGGTCACCGCGGCATCAACCAGCCGGTCATGGATAAAACCACCGGCAAGGTTGAAATCACCGCGCAGAACCACGGCTTCGCTGTGGACGCGCCGATTGGCGACTACGTGACCGCACCGAACGCCGAGTTCGGTCAGGTCATGGTCTCCCACGTGGGTCTGAACGACAACGTGGTTGAGGGCCTGACCTGTAAGGATATCCCCGCCTTCTCCGTGCAGTACCACCCCGAGGCTGCTGCGGGCCCGCACGATTCCGCCTACCTCTTTGACCGTTTCATCGACCTGATGGTCGCAACCAAGACTGCAAAGGAAGCATAAATGCCTCGTCGTACTGACCTTAATAGCGTCCTCGTCATCGGTTCCGGCCCCATCGTCATCGGTCAGGCAGCGGAATTCGACTACTCCGGCACTCAGGCACTGCGCGTGCTGAAGGAGGAGGGCGTACGCGTCATCCTCGTTAACTCGAACCCGGCAACCATCATGACCGACCCCGAGTTCGCGGACGCCACCTACATTGAACCCATCACCCCCGAGGTGATTGAGAAGATCATCGCTAAGGAAAAGCCGGACGCAATCCTGCCGACCCTGGGTGGTCAGACCGCACTGAACGCGGCAATCTCCCTGGATGAGCGCGGCGTGCTCGCCAAGTACAATGTTGAGCTCATCGGCGCGAACATTGAGGCGATTAACCTCGGTGAGGACCGTGAAGCATTCAAGGGCGTGGTGGAACGCGCCGGCGGCGAGTCTGCACGCTCGGTGATCGTTCACTCCATGCCGGAGGCGTTGGAAGCCGCTAAGGAACTGGGCTACCCGATGGTGGTCCGCCCCTCCTTCACCATGGGTGGTCTCGGCTCGGGTATGGCGTACAACGAGGAAGACCTCTACCGTATTGCCGGTGCCGGTATTCAGTACTCGCCCACCAGCGAGGTTCTGCTGGAGGAGTCCATCCTCGGCTGGAAGGAATACGAGCTGGAGATGATGCGTGACACTAACGACAACGTCGTGGTCGTCTGCTCCATCGAAAACTTCGACCCCGTGGGCGTGCACACCGGTGACTCCATCACCGTGGCACCCGCACTGACCCTGACCGACCGTGAGTTCCAGAAGCTGCGCGATATCGCAATCAACGTGATTCGTGAGGTTGGCGTGGACACCGGTGGTTGTAACATCCAGTTCGCGATTGACCCGAAGACCGGCCGCATCATCGTCATTGAGATGAACCCGCGAGTGTCTCGTTCCTCGGCGCTCGCGTCGAAGGCTACCGGCTTCCCGATTGCGAAGATTGCGACCAAGCTGTCCCTGGGCTACACCCTGGATGAGATTCCGAACGATATCACTCAGAAGACCCCGGCATCCTTCGAGCCGACCCTCGACTACGTGGTCGTGAAGGTTCCGCGCTTCGCGTTTGAGAAGTTCCCGGCTGCTGACCCGACCCTGACCACCACCATGAAGAGTGTTGGCGAGGCTATGGCCCTGGGCCGTAACTTCACCGAGGCTCTGCAGAAGGCGATGCGTTCGCTGGAGCAGAAGGGCGCGTCCTTCTCATTCAAGCCGCTGACCCTGTCTGAGGCTGAGCTGGCTGAGCTGATTGAGAAGACGAAGATTCCTACCACTCAGCGTATCTATCAGGTTCAGCAGGCTCTGCTGGCTGGTGCTACCGTGGAGCAGCTGCACGAGGCTACTAAGATTGACCCGTGGTTCCTGGATCAGCTGGTGCTGCTGAATGAGGTTGCCGGTGTGGTTCACGCTAAGCGTGACCACCTTGATCCGGAGACCTTGAAGCTGGCTAAGCGCCACGGTTTCTCGGATGCTCAGATTGCTGAGATTATCGGCTCTTCTGAGGATGTTGTGCGCGGTGTGCGCCACGCTCTGGGTATCCGCCCGGTCTTCAAGACTGTTGACACCTGTGCTGCCGAGTTTGAGGCATTCACTCCGTACCACTACTCCTCCTACGACCTGGAGGATGAGGTTACGCACCACGAGAAGCCCTCGATTATGATTCTGGGTTCGGGCCCGAACCGTATCGGTCAGGGTATTGAGTTCGATTACTCCTGTGTGCACGCTTCGCTGGTGCTGCGTTCGCTCGGCTACGAGACCGTCATGGTCAACTGCAACCCTGAGACTGTTTCAACTGACTACGATATTTCAACTCGCCTGTACTTTGAGCCGCTGACCCTTGAGGATGTACTTGAGATTGTTGAGTCGGAGCGTCGTACCGGCGGTCTGATGGGCGTGTTCGTTCAGCTGGGCGGTCAGACTCCGCTGAAGCTGGCTCGTGCACTGAAGGATGCGGGTGTGCCAATTCTGGGCACCACCCCCGAGGCTATTGACCTGGCTGAGGACCGCGGTGAGTTCTCCCGCGTGCTGGAGGAGGGCGGCCTGATTTCGCCCAAGAACGGTACCGCGTTCACTTTCGAGGGTGCTAAGCGCATCGCTGACGAGATTGGTTACCCGGTTCTGGTTCGTCCTTCGTACGTGCTGGGCGGCCGTGGCATGGAGATCGTCTATGATGAGGCGAACCTGGCACGCTACCTGGAGAACGCTACCGAGGTTTCGCCTTCGCAGCCTGCTTTGATTGATAAGTTCCTTGAGGACGCTATCGAGATTGACGTTGACGCCCTGTTCGACGGCGAGGAGCTGTACCTGGGCGGCGTCATGGAGCACATTGAGGAAGCTGGTATTCACTCGGGTGACTCCTCCTGTACTCTGCCTCCGATTACTCTCGGCCCGGACATCATCGCGAAGGTGAAGGACGCTACCGAGAAGATTGCTCGCGGTACCGGTGTACGCGGCCTGATTAACATTCAGTTCGCGTACGTGTCGGAGAACCTGTACGTGATTGAGGCGAACCCGCGTGCGTCTCGTACTGTTCCGTTCGTGTCGAAGGCTACCGGCGTGCAGATGGCTAAGGCTGCTGTGCTGATTGGTCTGGGCAAGAGCATTGCGGAACTGAAGGCTGAGGGCTACCTGCCGTCGAACATGGATGGTGCGTCCCTGCCTGAGGAAACCGCGATTGCTGTGAAGGCTGCGGTTCTGCCGTTCGCTCGTTTCCGCACTCCCGAGGGTGTTGTGGTGGATTCGCTGCTGAGCCCGGAGATGCGTTCGACCGGTGAAGTCATGGGTCTGGATAAGCACTATGACACCGCATTCGCGAAGGCTCAGGCTGGTGCTGGTTCGCCGCTGCCGACCTCCGGTAAGGTGTTCATTTCGGTGGCTAACCACGATAAGCGTAATGTCATTATTTACGCGAAGATGCTGGAGTCGCTGGGCTTTGAGATTGTTTCGACCGGTGGTACTGCTGAGATTCTGCGTCGTAACGGCCTGAACTCGATTCTGGTGGCTTCGAAGTTCGCTGAGGCGAATGGCGACCACTCGATTGTGGACATGGTCCGCAATGGTGATATTGACCTGATTCTAAACACCCCTGCCGGTGGTGCTGCTCGTAGCGATGGTTACGAGATTCGTGCCGCTGCGGTTTCGGTGGGCTGCCCGGTTATGACCACCATTTCTGAGTTCGCTGCGGCTGTTCAGGCGATTACTGCTCTGCGTGAACACAGCTGGGACATCATGAGCCTGCAGGAGCACGGCGTTCAGCTGGCTGCTGCTGTGGATGCTCGTTCCGAGGGTGGCGAGGAGTAATGTCCGCTGCTTTTGGTGATCGTCTGGCGAAGGCGATGGCGGAGCGCGGCCCGCTGTGTGTGGGTATTGACCCGCATCCGAACCTGTTGGAGCAGTGGGGTCTTGAGGATTCCGCTGCCGGCCTGGCTGCTTTTACTGAGGCAGTCTATGAGGGTTGCGCCCCGTTTGCGGCGACGTTGAAGCCTCAGGTGGCGCTGTTTGAGCGTCACGGTTCGGCTGGCCTTGCTGTGCTGGAGGCACTATTTGCCCGCGCTGCCGCTGATGGTGTGCTGATTGTTGCTGACGCTAAGCGTGGCGATATCGGTTCGACCATGAAGGCGTACGCGGATGCGTGGCTCGGCTCCTCGTCGCCGCTGGGTACCGATTCGGTGACTTTGAGCCCGTATCTGGGTTTTGAGTCGCTGCGTCCGGCACTGGATTTGGCTGATGAGAATGATCGCGGCACTTTTGTGCTGGCGCTGACCTCGAACCCTGAGGGTAAGAGCGTTCAGCACGTGGGCGCATCGGAGTCTGAGGGCGCTGTGGCTAAGCGTATTATCGCTGCGTCTACCGCTGAGAATGCTTCCCGCCAATGGGAGCAGATGGGCCCGTGCGGTCTGGTCGTTGGTGCGACTGTTGGTCAGGCGCTGGTTGATTTGGGTATTGACCTGAGCGTGTTCAACGGCCCGATTCTGTCGCCTGGTTATGGTGCGCAGGGTGCTTCGGCAGCTGATCTGTACCGCGTGTTTGCTGGCGTTGAGTCGCAGGTGCTGGTAAATTCCAGCCGTGGCGTGCTGGCTGCTGGCCCGTCAGTTGAGGGCTTGGCGCAGGCTGCGCAGGCGGCTCGTAATGACCTGTTGGCGGCTCGCGGCGCATAGTTTGCGTGTTGTGTGAGAGGGGCGTGTGCTCCGGGTGGATTCTGTTGAGGGTCTGTTCGGGGTGTGCGCCCCTTTTGTGTGCCCATTTTTCTTGCCGGTGGTTTGGGCCGATAGCACTACAATTGTGGCTGTTCTATCGCATTTTTTGTACATCCTGATGCATATTTTGCCGCTACATACTCGCGCCAATGCGAGTTTGCTCACCTCTGTAGTGGGGGAGTACGCCTGCTCTATGAGGTGTGTGCGTGGCTCCGCTTTTGATAGAGCGAATACTCCGCTATGCTATAGGGGTACTCCCCGATATTTACGTGCTGACGTGCGTAGACGCATTGTTGGTGCGAGTGTGAGTGCCGCGGATGGAATGAAGGTTCTCACGCTATCCGTGTTATATTAGTTGATAGGTAAAATTCTATAACTCGCAGAAATGGGGGACCCAACCATGCCGCTGACTCCGCTAACTGAGGATGCGCGCGCCTCCGCCCGCGAGAAGGCAGTACTTGCCCGAGCACACCGCCAGGAAATTAAGCGTGCACTGAGTGAACGTGAACTTTCTGTGCGTCAGGTACTCGATATGGTCGATTCCGACCCTGCGCTGGCTAAAATGCCGGTGGGGCAAATGTTACGCGCACTTCCGGGCATTGGTGCCGTTCGAGCTGAACGTATCATTGAAGAACTTCATATTGCACCGACTCGCCGCCTTGGCGGCCTGGGTGTACACCAGCGTCGCAAGATGGTGGAGTACTTCAACCGTAATTCGCGGTATTTGAACCGCGCACGTCGTAAGACTGCTGGTAAGTCTTCCGAGTCTTCTCAGTCCTAATACCTCGTGCCTTCAGTCGATGAGGGTGCAGTAAGGAAGCTATGTTTCAGCCGACTCTCACCGTACTGGCTGGCCCCACTGCTGTTGGCAAGGGTACGGTGTGCCAGTACATTCGTGAGAACTATCCGAACGTGTGGTTCTCTGTTTCCGCTACTACTCGTGATCCTCGACCCGGTGAGGTTGACGGTACTCACTACTATTTCGTTTCGATGGAAGAGTTTGACCAGATGATTGCTGACGGTCAGATGCTTGAGTACGCTGTGGTGCACGGTAAGAACAAGTACGGTACTCCGCGCGCTAAGGTCCAGGAGGCCCTGGACGCTGGCCACCCGGTGATTCTTGAGATTGACCTGCAGGGTGCTCGCCAGATCCGCGAGGCCATGCCTGACGCCCGCCTGATTTTCTTGGCTCCTCCGAGCTGGGATGAGCTGGTATCACGTCTGGTAGGTCGAGGTACCGAGAGTGAGCAGGAGCAGGCTCGTCGCCTTGAAACTGCGAAGGTTGAGCTGGCTGCCGAGAAGGAATTTGATATCACGGTTGTCAACGACACTGTCGAGCGTGCAGCGAAGGAGATTGCTGAGTTGATTGGCGCTGCCTAATCTGCATGTTTTGCGTTTGCGATGAGGCTAGAATTTCTTCCGACCTGTAGTTCCGCCGTGAGATGTTGTGAAGGGTGGGGGTTTCGAAGAGTTTTCTTCGGGCCCCCACCTTTTTGTATGGGCTGGTACGTGCGTTTTAGCCGTTGAGAGGGTAGAATAGTTCTTTAGTTTTGACCGTGCCCTCAGTATGCCCGGTTTGCGCCATGGCGCGAACGGTATGTGGGGACGTTCGGTACGTACATTCCATCAAGCTATTTGGAGTTTTTAGTGGCAAACGAAATCAAGGAACACGAGGACTACAACTTCGTTGACGGCGTCGCTCCCGAGGGCATCGTGAGCCCCAGCGCTGACGCGCTGATTGAGAAGGCGGAGTCCAAGTACGGCCTGGTGATTTTCGGTGCCCGCCGTGCACGCCAGATTAACGCGTACTACGCTAACCTGCAGGACAATACTGCTGCGCACGTTGGCCCGCTGGTTGACGCTGAGTCGAACGAGAAGTCCCTGTCGGTGGCAATGCGTGAAATCATTGCTGACCGTGTTGTGTCGGAGCACCACCCGGACGCAAAGTTTGACGAGGACGGCTACCCCGTTCCCGAGGATCTGTCCGCTGTGATTGATTTCAGCGCGGCTGAGTTCTCCGGCGCTATCGAGGAGGAGTACATCCCCGCAGGTAGCGAAGAGGTTATTGCCATCGAAGAGGTTATCCTCGACGAGTCCGCTGAGTAATCTGCTTTTTATAAGGATTCTATAACGTACCATGCGCATTATCGTTGGTATTGGAGGGGGCATTGCTGCGTATAAGGCGGCGATGCTCCTTCGTCTTTTTGTGAAGAATGGCGACGAAGTTATCGCCATGCCCACCCCGAACGCGACGAAGTTCGTGGGTGTTCCGACTCTGGAGGCGCTGAGCGGCAACCCCGTCTCAACGGACGTGTTTGACCGTGTGCCGGAGGTGAACCACGTGCGTCAGGCTGAACAGGCTGACGCTGTGGTGATTGCCCCGGCGACCGCTGATTTGCTGGCTCGTTTGGCGGCTGGTCGTGCGGATGATTTGTTGTCCTCTACGGTGTTGACCACGCACGCCCCGGTGATTTTGGCACCCGCGATGCATACCCAGATGTGGGAGCATCCGGCGACTCAGGCAAATGTACAGACTCTGCGTGCGTGGGGTTATCACGTGATTGAGCCTGCGATTGGGCGTTTGACGGGCCCGGATTCTGGTCCCGGTCGTATGCCTGAGCCGGAGGATATTTTCGCAGTCGCGCTGGATGTGATTGCTCGCTTCCCGAAGGGTCGGGTGCACCCGGTGTACATGCCCGGTTACGCGCCGACTGAGCCCCTGTACACGGGTACGGAGCAGGAGCGTATGGCGGCGGCACGTGCGGCGACCCTGACTTCGGTGCTGCTGGGTCAGGCAACTGGCGCATCTGAATCGCTGCATGGTCCTCTGGCAGGTCGCCTCGTGGTCATTACCGCCGGCGGCACCCGTGAGGCGCTGGACCCGGTACGCTTCCTCGGCAACCGTTCGACTGGTAAGCAGGGCGTAGCCCTGGCGGAGGCGGCACGCGACCTGGGCGCGACCGTGCACCTGATTGGCGCGAACCTTGAGGTTCCCGCACCCGAAGGTGTACAGGTGACCCGCGTGGTGAGTGCCCTGGAGCTGCGTGAGGCGACCCTTGAGGCGAGCGCGGCGGCGGATGTGCTGATCATGTCTGCGGCGGTGGCTGATTTTAGGCCCGCCGAATTTGCCGAGTTCAAAATTAAGAAGAGCGCCGATTCTGAGGATGCGCCGGTGATTCAGTTGGTGCGTAACCCGGATATTTTGCGTGAGGTCGTGGTTCGCCGCCAGCAGGCTCGTGAGGCGGGGGAGAGCACCCCCGGTCCGAAGCTCATTGTTGGTTTTGCAGCGGAGACCGGTTCGGCGGAGAAGACTCCGTTGGAGCTGGGTCGTGAGAAGCTACAGCGTAAGGGTACGGACTTCTTGGCGGTTAATACAGTGGGCGTGAATCGTGGTTTCGGCACGGACGATAATGCGATTACGCTGCTGTCGACTCTGAATGATGAGGTGCCGGTGTTCTCCGGTTCGAAGAAGGAACTGTCGGTGCGTCTAGTGGAGCATGTGGCAGCTTTCCTACCTGAGCTTTCTGCCTGAGGCGACCTGCGCATCCGCATAAAGTTTCGCAGCGTCTATAGTGTAGAGCCCGTGCGGTGCCCCCTGTGGGAGGTATGGTGCGGGCTTTGCTGTACCCTCCGTGGCTCCGCTGTACCCTTATGACTCTGCTACCCGTCTCTTTCTGCAGACCCCCTTGTAGAGCATTATGCGCAAGCACTTGTGATGCGGGTTTCTTTCTTCTGGGGTTCTGTCGGGAGAGCGCCTCATATTTCTGTCATACTGGTGAAATTTCTGACCGTACCCCCGAACCGTCAGATAAAGGTCTAGTATCATAGCATAGAGACAATTTCGCGTTGAAGGGGACGAAGAACCATGTCCGAAAATCAGAGCAAGCCCACTACGGTACAGCCCGTCCAGAGCGAGGAACGTCCTCAGATTCTGGTCATTACTGGTATTTCTGGTGCAGGCCGTAGCACTGTCGCAAATGTACTGGAGGATGAGGGCTGGTACGTCATTGATAACATCCCCCCGCAGATGCTCGGTTCCCTGGCTGAACTGGTGACCCGCGACGGTGCACGAGTGCCAAAGGTGGCGCTCGGTATTGACGTTCGCGCCCGCGCCTTGTTCTCTGATTTGCCCGCTGCAATTGAGACTTTGCGCAAGTCAGATATTGATTTCTCCATGCTCTTCCTTGATGCCAAGGACGAGACCATTATTGCCCGTTATGAGGCTCAGCGCCGCCCGCACCCGTTGCAGGGTGAGGGCCGCGTCCTCGACGGCATCCGTGCTGAGCGCACGCTCTTTGAGGGTCTGCGTCTTGCATCTGACCGCACCATTGACACCACCGGCATGAACGTTCACGAGCTGGCTCGTACTGTGCGTGAAATGTTTGCTGAGGGTGCAGATAAGAAGCTGAACCTGACCGTGATGAGCTTCGGCTTCAAGTACGGTGCGCCTTCGGATGCTAACTACATGGCTGATATGCGTTTCATCCCGAACCCGCACTGGGTTCCGGAGCTGCGCCCCCTGACCGGTCAGGACGCCCCGGTGCGCGACTACGTGCTGGAGCACGCTGGTACCGAGGAGTTCATCAGCAACTATCTTGCGGCTCTTCGCCCCGTACTTGAGGGCTACCGCCGTGAGGGTAAGTACTACGCCACCATCGCAATTGGTTGCACCGGTGGTAAGCATCGTTCCGTGGCTGTGACGGAAGAACTGGCTCGTCGTCTCTCTGCTTTCGGTGAGCTGAACGTGAATGTTCAGCACCGTGACAAGGGCCGCGAGTAAGTTCCGCCCGGCGCGTCTCAACCACCGCGTCGTGATTCATTAGCCGCCGTCCTGCCCCGCATCCGTGGGGCCGGCATACCATTCCTTCCGGGTATATGAGGTATTACTATGTCCACCCATTCGACCAGTTATGACACTCAGGGTATTCCGCGCCTGCCGACTCTGCCGACTCAGGCTCTGCGCCTGTTGAAGACCACGCACCGTTCGCCTAAGGTCACGGCGATGGGTGGAGGCCACGGGCTGTACGGTTCCCTTTCTGCGCTTCGCCACGTCACGCCTGATTTAACGGCCGTTGTGACGGTTGCTGACGATGGCGGCTCGTCGGGTCGTTTGCGTGAGGAGATGGGTATTCTTCCTCCCGGGGACTTGCGTATGGCGCTTTCTGCGCTGTGTGATGACACCGATTGGGGTCGCACGTGGCGTGATGTGATGCAGCATCGTTTTAGCGCGCCCGAGGGTTATGAGGATGAGTTCCCGCTGGATTACCATGCTCTCGGTAACCTGCTGATTGCTACTCTCTGGCAACTGTTGGATGACCCGGTCGCCGGTCTGGACTGGGCGGGTGCTCTACTGAATGCGCGCGGCCGCGTGCTGCCGATGGCGCTGGATCCGATGATCATTTACGGGACCGTGTTGCGTGAGTATAACGGTGGCGGTATCGAGCGTGTGAAGGTGGTCGGCCAGGTGAACCTCTCGAAGGAGGAACGCGTTCACGATATTGGTCTGACCCCGGAGAATGCTCGCCCCTGCCCAGAGGCACTCTCCGCTATTGAAGAATCCGACTGGATTGTTTTGGGTCCGGGTTCGTGGCGTACGTCGGTTCTGCCGCATCTGCTGCTGGACGCTCAGCGTGAGGCGATTATCCGCACGGAGGCACGCCGTTGCGTGGTTATGAACCTCTCCGACGATAGGGAGACGGTCGGCTTTACCCCGGCAACGCATCTGGAATTGTTGCGCCAGTACGCCCCGAAGCTTCACCTGGACGCGGTGATTGCTGACGCTGACATGCAGGCTAATCACCAGTCCGAGCTGGAGCGTGAGGCTTCTGCGATGGGTGCGAAGGTTGTGTGGGCGCATCTGCGTTCGAGCTCCCAGCCGAACGTGCACGACCCGCTCAAGCTTGCGGCTGCGTATAACGAAGCGTTTGAGCTGAGCTCTTAGATTGACTGGCTTGGATGTGCAGCTCAGGTGTACTGCTTGAGCTGGCTATTTTGGTGCGCCCTTCTCCTGATTTTTTAGACTTAGA
This sequence comes from Rothia sp. 27098_8_161, assembly GCF_041432905.1. Classification (NCBI taxonomy): domain Bacteria; kingdom Bacillati; phylum Actinomycetota; class Actinomycetes; order Micrococcales; family Micrococcaceae; genus Rothia; species Rothia sp. 27098_8_161. Next base: position 59,934 of record NZ_JAPWAL010000001.1, read on the forward strand.
CACTACGCCCAGAAGGATCTGTTCATGGCATTAACCACGCTCGTCAAGGACGAACTCGCCCACTACGAGGCAACGAAAGTCTCTGCTCGTAAGGCAGAAATCTCTACGATTCTGCGTTTTACCGGAGGCCTGCACATTGTCTCAGGGCGAATCGTGGTGGAGTCTGAGGTCGACCACGAGGCAACAGCCCACCGCATGCGCCGCACCATTGCGGAGATTTACGGCCATGACTCTGAGCTGACCGGCGTCAGTGGTGGTGGTCTGCGTCGAGGCGGCCGCTACATTGTGCGTGTGGATCACGGCGGAGAGGCGCTGGCTCGCCAGACCGGTCTGCTGGATTTGCGTGGCCGCCCGGTACGTGGCCTGCCGCCGGCTGTAGTGAACGGCTCGTTGCAGGATGCTGAGGCGGTTATGCGCGGTGCGTTCTTGGCGCATGGTTCGCTGACTGAGCCAGGTCGTTCTTCCTCCCTTGAGATTACCTGCCCCGGCCCGGAGGCGGCGCTTGCGCTGGTGGGTGCGGCTCGTCGCCTGGATATTATTGCGAAGGCACGCGAGGTGCGCGGCACCGACCGTGTGGTGGTGCGTGACGGCGAGACCATTTCGCAGCTGCTGGAGCGTATGGGCGCGACCGGTACTCTGACCACGTGGCGTGAGGCGCGCACCCGCAAGGAGGTTCGTGCGACCGCTAACCGTTTGGCGAATTTTGATGATGCGAACCTGCGCCGTAGCGCTCAGGCGGCTGTTGCAGCGAGCGCCCGCGTGGAGCGTGCCCTGCTGATTCTGGGTCATGAGGTGCCTGATCATCTGCGCTATGCCGGTGAGCTGCGTGTGCTGCATAAGCACGCCTCATTGGATGAGCTGGGTCGTCTGGCTGATCCGCCGATGACGAAGGACGCGATTGCGGGCCGTATTCGTCGCCTGCTGGTGATGGCTGATAAGCGTGCTTCGGAGCTGGGTGTTCCGGGTACTGAGCTTCCGCGCGAGGACTAAGCAAGGGCTAGATCCCGGTCTTAAACGGTGCGGGAAGCTAGTGTGGCTGAGGTGTGTGACGGTTTTTGTGACAAACCATAACCCGCTGCTTTTGAACAAAAACCGCATATTTTTCAAAAATGAGCCTGTGGATGGCTCTTTTCGCGTTGTGCGAGGGGAGTTATCCACAGGTTCTTTGCATGCCCTCGTGCGTTCGCGCGCGTGAGCCTAGGGTAGGGGTATGACGAGCATGACCCCCAACCCCGACCAGAATGCGGCACAGAACACTGTGCAGGATAGTGCAGCCCAGCAGGGCGGCACACAGCGTAGCGCCCGATCCCTGATGAACAGCCTCTACCGCAGCCCGCGCGCCCGTAAGAACGGTGCGCCGGATGCCGAGGACACCGTGCCGCTGGCTATTGCCGCTGAGGTAACACCGGCGGAGGTACCTGCCGAAGAAACACCTGCCGAGCCCGCGGCATCCGGCCCAGAGTCGAATGGCTGGGCTGACTGGAATCAGCAGCCCGATTGGAACGAGGTGGACGACTGGGCGGAGTGGGAGCAGGCTGATCAGCCCGGCACCACCCGCAGTACCCGTTGGGGCTTGTCGCCGCGCGTGCTGCTTCTAGTGGCAGTGTTGGCGTTGGTTGCCGTGGTGTGGGCTGTGACCCAGTTTTCAGCGGCGCCGCGTGCCGAGCAGCTTGCCTCCCCGAGTGCTACCGCCGAGTCGGCGCATGCGGTGGGTGCCCAGCAGAGCCCCGGAACTCAACCCGGTGCCCAGTCCACCGCCCAGCCGGGCGCTAACCCGAGTGAATCCGCTCAGGGCGGCGCCTCCGGTGAGGCTACCGTGCGGGTGCACGTCGCGGGTGCCGTGAACAACCCCGGCGTATACACACTGCCCGCTCAGGGTCGTTCCGTGGATGCGATTGCCGCCGCCTCCGGTGCCGCCGCGGATGCTGATCTGGATCGCGTGAACCTTGCCGGTGCGTTGAGTGATGGGGTGCAGATTTATGTGCCGCATCGTGGTGAGACGGCTGCTCCAGCGCAGATTCAGCCCAATGGCGGCACAGCGAATGCAGGTCAGGGTAACGCGGCGAATGGTGCATCTCAGGGTGGTACTCAGCCCCAGTCTGCACGCACGCTGACCGCTTCGGGGAGCGCACAGAAAGGCTCGACCCCGGTGAACATTAACACCGCCACCGCTGAGGAGCTGCAGACCCTGCCGCGTATTGGTCCGGCGATGGCTCAGCGCATTATTGCCTGGCGTGAGGCACACGGTGGTTTCCGTAGCGTGGATGAGCTGGACGCGGTGCCCGGCATTGGTCCGTCGATGCTGGAGAATCTGCGCCCGCTGGTGACGGTCTAATGTACCGCCAGCAGAAGCGTCGCCAGAACCGCCAGCAGGCAGGGGAGCGGGTACTATTTCCCGAATCCTTGCGCCTCACCCGGTCCGCAGCTACTACGTATGACCGTGCCCGCTACCGCTGGAGCATCGGCGCTGAACGGTGGCGTACCCGCCGCGACGAACAGGAGCTACGCGCCCAGGGAAGCCTCATTCACCTGGACTTTCGCCTGAGTTTTACGGTGCTGGCACTGTGGGCTTTTACCGCGCTGGCGCTGACCGTAGGCACGTGGCGGGTGGTGCATCCGCTAGCGTGTGTGCTCATTGCCCTGCTGGGTTGCCTGGCGATTCTGCTTTTCTTTCCGCCTCGTGCGGTGATGCCCTACAGCTTGCTCTTTCGCACGACCGGTCAGCTGGTTTTTCTGGCGTGTATTGTGACTGTTCAAGCAGTGCTTTTGTGCGCTACGGGGGTAGATGCATCCCGCGCCACGTTGCAGCAGGCGCAGGGGGCATCGCTTCGTCTGAATGGCACGGTGGAGCAGGTTCGCCGCGTGGATCCACGCACTACTCTGGTGGTTATTAAGCTGGAGGACATTCAGGGGCGGAGCGTGCGTGCGCTGGTGAATGAGCGGGTGCGTGTGTATCGGCGTGATGGTTCGGCAAAGAACACCGCGCAGCGTCTGGAGGCAAGTTCGGCGACGAGCGCAGAGGTGAGCTCGTCGGCTAGGTACCGGGGGAGCGGTACCGCGCGCTCGCAGGCGATTTATCCGGGTATGAGGGTGACCGCCCTCGGCACGGTGGAGTTTAACGGCCCCACGGCGAAGCTGAGCGGCGCGACTATTTTTCCCGCGCCCGCCTACGGTGCCGGGTCGAACACTGTCGCCCGGACTATGGAGGAGCCGTACCTGTCCACGCTCAAGGAGCAGCTGCGCATCCGCGCTTTAGATACCCTTGGCACGGAATCGGCGGCGCTGGTTTTGGGCACCGCCTACGGGGACGATTCTCTGATGAGTTCCACCACGCGGGAGGAGTATAAGCTCAGCGGGCTCAGCCATATTACGGCGGTGTCCGGGGCGAATATTGCCATCGTATTTCTGGGCGCGTACCGGCTGGTGTTGGCGATTCACCCGTACCGCTTCGCCAGCGCATACCTGCTGCTTCGGTCCTGGGTACAGCGGTTACGGGGGAGAGGCACGGGTCATTCTCGCCGCTCCGCGTACCCCCGGCACCCTGGATACCCTCAACAACCGGCGCACCCTCAACGACCCGCCCAGCTTCAACAAGCTACCCCGCCAAACGCCCACGCCCTGCCGCCGCTCGTACATCGGCTGAGTACTCTCACCATTCCGCACCGCGTCATGGTGCTGTGCGGAGTTGCGGCGGTACTCGCCTACGCCATGCTGCTGGATTCTGAGGGGTCCGTGATTCGTTCCCTCGCCATGGGTCTGCTCGGTGCTTACGCGATGCTGCGCGGTTCGGGTCGCCAGTCCTTGGCGGCGCTTCAAACAACGGTGCTGATATGTCTGCTTGCTGCCCCGCACCTCGCCGTGGATATGGGGTTCGCCCTGTCGGTGACGGCAACCTCCGCGCTGATTCTGCTGGGCCCCTCGCTGATTCGCCTGCTCATGCGCCTCATGCCGGTGTTCTGCGCGGAAATGCTCGCCGCGCCGATTGTGGCGTCCCTGTGGTGTACTCCGCTGATTTTGGCGATGAGCGGTAAGGTGCCGCTCTACTCGGTTCCGGCGAACCTGATTGCCGCTCCTTTGGCGCCGCTGAGTATGCTCGCCGGGTTGGTGGCGCTCGGATTCATGCTTCTGGGTCTGCCCGCCCTGTCGGATCTGTGTCTTCGTGCCGGTGGCCTTGCGGCGCGGGGCATCGAATGGGCGGCACACACTGCCGCGCACGCGCCGGGTAACCCGTGGGAGCCCGGTTCGAGCGTTCCCGCGGTGGTGTGTAGCGCCCTTTGCGTGCTGGTGTTGAGCATTGCCCTCTGGTGGGTGGATGCACGCCGCTACCGCGCGGTCACGCACCGGCAGTATTTGCGGGTGGTACCGCACACCGCGCCCTCCTATCAGCACACCCATTAGCCCGCCCGTTCCTAATCAACTAACCCTGCCTAATTCGCCCTGACCGGCTAACCCTAACCAACGCTAGGAGGCAACTGAGAAGAAAACGCTATGATGGATACTCGAGACTCTACCCGCGCAGCGCCCCCGTGTGCAGCGGGGTCGAGTTCAGCCCGTACCCTGCAGATAAAGGCGAGTGATAAGCGTGTCCGAGCGTAAGCGTTCAACCCAGCGTGGTGGTTCCCGAGGCTACGCCCGCCGAGGCACCCCCGCCCTCGACACCGCGTGGCGTACCGTCACCCCGGCACCCGCCGTCATGCTCTACGGCCCGGAGGAGTACTTCGCATCCCGTGCCGCGGCACGCCTGCGTGAACTGTTCCGCAGTATCCACCCGGAGGTGGATCGCGTTCAGATTAATGCTGCCACCTACACGGCGGGGGAGCTGATTCTGCACGCTTCGCCTTCCCTATTCGGTTCGGCGAAGATCATTGAGGTTGAGAACGTCGCCTCCATGAGTGACGATTTTTTGACCGATACGCTCGCCTACCTGAACGCCCCCGAGCCGGACATCATGCTGATTCTGAACCACTCGGGCGGTAATCGTGGCAAGAAGCTTATCGACCTGGTGCGCTCCCAGTTCGTGCTCATTAACTGCAAGGCGCTCAAGACTGATCGTGAGAAGAGCGAGTTCTTGGCGGGGGAGTTCGCCACCGCCCAGCGCCCGATTACTGGCGGCGCTCTGGCGCTACTGACGGCTGCCGCCTCCGACACTGCGGAGCTCGCCGCCGCCTGCCAGCAGCTACTCTCAGATGTGCCCGGCGAAATCACCGAAGAGGCGGTGAACCGCTACTACGGCGGCCGCACCGAAGTCACCGCGTTCCGCGTCAGTGATGCCGCGATTTCCGGTAACGCCCCGGAGGCTCTGCGTCTGCTCCGCCACTCCCTTGCCACCGGCACGGAGCCGATTCCGATGCTGGGTGCGCTCGCCATGCGTATCCGCAATATTGCGCGCGTACACCACGTGCGTTTGAGCGCTAATGAGCTGGCGCGTGAGGTGGGTATGGCACCGTGGCAGGTTGAGCAGGCTCAGCGTGACGGCCGCCGTTTTACCGGCGCCCAGTTGGCGCATATTGTGCAGCTTCTGGCTGATGCGGACGCTCAACTGAAGGGCGAGTCCCAGGATGCGGTGTATGCGGTGGAGCGGGCTGTTTTGGCGATTGCTCGACCTCCGCGTCTGTAGTGCATAATAGAGCCCATGCTCAAAATTCTGAAGAAAATTTTCTTTGCCCTGCTGCCCTTCCTGCAGAAGGCGGCAGAGGATGCCCTCAACGACGCTACTGCGCCTAAGGGCGGCTCCGGATCCTCCCAAAAGAGTGAGTCCCACAAGGGCAAATCTCGTCAGGGTGAGGTTCGTACCTCCGGCTCTTCGGCACCCAAGCCAAGCGCCTTGAAGTCTTCCTCGGCAAAGTCCTCGGCACCTAAGCCTTCCACACCGGCTTCGACCGGCGCATCCGACGGTTCGGATTACCCGGGCGATTACCGCGACATGATCAACTTTGAGTACTCGCCCTCCCTGGACGGCGACGCTGACCCGGGTGAAATCGTGTGGACGTGGGTTCCCTTCGAGGAGGACCACTCGCAGGGTAAGGACCGCCCGGTGCTTCTGGTGGGTCGTGACGGTGAGTACCTGCTGGCGCTGATGATGACCAGCAAGGATCACAATAACCGTGAGCACGCTGATTCGAACTACCTTGATATTGGTTCAGGTCCGTGGGATTCGCAGGGCCGCGCCTCTGAGGTGAAGCTGAACCGCGTGATTCGTGTTCGCCCGGATGCGATGCGCCGTGAGGGTGCGATTATGCCGGAGGATACGTTCCGCCTGGTCGAGCGTGCGTGGATTCGCCATAACGGCTAACACCCTGTGCTTTATGCCGGGATACTTTATACCTGGAGCCTGAGGGTGACCGGTGTTAGATGTGGAGGCTGCGTGTAGCGGTCTTCACAGTATTTTTCTCTCCGCGATGCTCTGTCATGGAGGCTGTTCGTCTGGTATTATGTGTGGTTGAGTGTCCGATGGTCATCGGGCACTGCTGGCCGGTTGCCATAGGCATCCCCACGCCGCTCAGTCGATGATCGGCCAGCGTCGCCCTCACCGACCAATAAGACAAAAAAGAAAGTTTAATTGTGGCTAACATTAAGTCTCAGAAGAAGCGTATCCTCACCAACGAGAAGGCTCGCCTGCGCAACAACATTGTAAAGTCCGAGCTGAAGACCGCGACCCGCAAGGTCAAGGCTGCTGTTGAGGCACAGAACAAGGAAGCAGCTGTTGAGGCTCTGCGTTTTGTGAACCGTAAGCTGGACAAGGCTGTTTCCAAGGGTGTTCTGCACAAGAAGACCGCTGCAAACAAGAAGTCCGGTCTTGCTGCGCTGGTAAATAAGGCTTTCTAAAACTTGCGGGGTACCTAAGTACCTCTCTGGTTTAGGGCTGAGACCCCCTGTGTTCCCCCTCCTCTAAGGGGAATGCAGAGGGTCTCTTTTTCGTGTATACTTGGGCTCAAGGAGTTAGACGATTCCCCTGCAACCCTGAGCCTCACCTGCTGGTGCGGCAATAATGCTTGGGCGGCCGCGGATTTATGCTTCGGTCTAGAGGACCGTTCGGGGGCGTCACCGGCTAACTCCCTATAACTTTTTGTGAAAGGCATCCTGCTAAGTGGCGGGGTGCCTTTTGCTATACCCAGAAGGAATCCTAAAGATGCGGTGCATGTGTACCATGCCAACAGAACTCAGTAAGAAACTAGGCTAGAATACTCGCATGGAACCTGAAAAAATCCCTCCGACGCTGAGCGATCCTATCACCTTCTGCGTAACTAAGATTACGCCACCGGTACCAGCTAATAAGGCTGAAGCCATGAAACGCCAATGGGTTCTTGAGGAGCGCTTTAAGCGGGGGTCTCATATCCAAATGCGTACTATCGCACGCGAGTATGATGAGCGCACCGCAGCTGGTGAGGCTCTTATCCCAGAGAGAATTCCACTGCTTCCTCAATAAACGGAGCTGGATCAGGATAACCACATATTCTGATGTATTATGAAACTGCCAGCATCATGTGTTCGTATCAGGAAGATGTGAAATTACTTGGGTAAACCTCTTTGCAGGCTACGTTAGGCACCAGCGTAATCAGTTCAGAAGCTAATGTCTGTGCGGAGCTTTTATCCGATTGAGAATAAAGAAGCTGAAGACTATGTTGGATTGGGAAAAAGCTAAGATTCTATCCGCTGTTATGAGAACCCGTGCCCTGGAGGAGCGGACGCGACCTTTTGTCGAAGAATTTGACAATGTGGGTGAGTGGGAGTTGGCTCTTGCTAGCGTTATTGGTGATTTTGTGAAGCAAAAGATTACTTTTCCGTATGATGTTGGGGTGCTGGCGGATCATGAATTTATGCCTGATGATTTGGTAGAGAGTATGTGGACTTACGCTACTGAAGAGTTCGACTATGAAGCTCATCTAGACCTCCTAGAGCGTTAGATTTATATAATTTAGAAGCCCTGTGCACGGTTCTCGTGTGCGGGGTTTCTTTGTACCCAGATTCTTGGAGGCGCCCGCCCGGTGACGAAACCGCTTGCGGGTTACGGAAGAGCCCGTATAGTGGGAACTATCGGCGGTACCGTACACCGCCCGCGCCTATCTTTAGCGCCCCACGCGGCGTTGCACATAACACCAATGTAGACACACATTTTTGCACATTATCAGGAGGTTCCCAATGAGTAGCGCGAACGCAGAAGAAGCTTACGATTATCGTGAAGACCCTGAGTATTGGCGTGCCCCGTTCGATTTTACGAAGCCCATATCTGATGCAAATACTCCGGAGGGGTGGATGCGTGCTGAGTTGAATGGGCGTTTTTTTAATGCTCCGGTGGCGCGCCCCGGTGCCGAGTATGAGTGGTGTCTGGCAGAGATTGAGCGTAGGTATGAAGCTCAGGAATTCCCATTCGACGATAGCGAAGTAACCCTTTTGTATCGTGAGAAGGTGGCTAATGGTGAGTTGCCGGATGTTTATGCTGGCACTCCATACGATTTGGCGCTTCTGCCTTTCTAACGTAGTTTCCCTTTCCGTCCGGGGTTTTGGGCGGCATAACCGAATATAGAACATATTTTTTACAACACCACACACCACACAACCACCGACCAAGAGCTAAGGACAATGATGAGCCAGCCGAACTTCCCTCCCGCCCGACTCTTTGATGCTTTCGCCAAGCCCGCCTCCACAGAACAGCCCGCGAAGAAGGGCCGGTAGAGACTGGTACCGAGAAAAGAGTTCAGGTTAGGATATTGCTTCCTGCTGGAGTCCAATATGCTCCACTATGGCTTCATTCTGATTACCCCGAGGAAAAAGAGGTTTTGCTTGCTGGGGGTAATTTAGAGGTGATAGGATTAGGGGAAGAAGATAACCCTGTTATTTATCTGAAATACCTCAAGAAGAAGATAAAATGAAGTCTGTATCCATTAAAGAACGCCCGTTGTTCTGGGGTGGGTTGCGTCCTTTAAAGAGAAACCTAACCATGGAGGATTGGGAAAGGGCGCAGGCGGATAACCCTGGATTTGTGATTCCAATGCCCGGCGCGGAACGGGAATGGGTAAAGGAAGAGTTTAAGCGCCGGCTTGGTAATCCCAAATACTCAAGCGAGGAGAAGAGCAGTAGCTATCTAGCGTTGGAGTATCGTCGTCGTAAGGCGGAAGGTACCCTGTAATTTTGTATCGGCAGAAGCCCTGTGCACGGTGTGCGTGCACGGGGCTTTTCTGTACCCCTTTTTTAAGTTTTCCACTGTACGGGCGGTGGTGAAATGCCCGGTGACGAAACCGCTTGCGGGTTGCGCGGGAGTCCGTATAGTGGGAACTATCGGCGGTACCGTACACCCCCCGCGCCCTAGCAATAGTGCCGTATAGACGGTACCGGGGGAGTGAGCACCGCCGATACACACCACACAACCACCGACCACGAGCTAAGGACAATGATGAGCCAGCCGAACTTCCCTCCCGCCCGACTCTTTGATGCTTTCGCCAAGCCCGCCTCCACAGAACAGCCCGCAAAGAAGGGACTGCTCGGCAATCTGCGCCTGGGCGAATCCTCCGAAGAGGACAACTACACGACCGTTATGCTGGTCGGTTTCAACTCCGTAAAGGAACCCCCGGGCAATAGTGAGGATGCCCTCGACATTATTCACCGCGCGTTCGACCCGTGCGATGAGAGCCCCGGCTTCGACATGGACGACTTCTACGACTACGGTTCCGTCGCCCCGCAGCTGCAGAACAGCGACGACTCCGAATCCACGGTTCTGGTGTGGCCCAAGGTTTTCTACAACATGGTCACCATCCCGGAGCGTCGCCTGCGCCTGCTCATGGTGACCGGCCCCGCCCCCAGCCTGTGCCTGCAGCGGTTCATGACCCGCTTCTTCAAGTACGTAAAGAAACTCCACGTGGACCACGCAATCTTCGTTGAAACCTTCGAGGATCAGGTGGCGCACACCCGCCCGTACCCGTACACGCTGACAACTCACGACGAGAAGCTGGCGGCAATCCCCGGTATTCTGCACGAGGACTACACCGGTTCTACCTCAGTGACGATGGCAATGTCTGCGCTCGCCGCCGAGCACGGCCTGTCCTCCTCGGTCATGCTGCGTATGAGCATCCCGGGGTACCTGAGCTTTGACCAGCAGAACCCGCGCGCGGTCGTGAGCCTGATTGAGGCGCTGGAGGTCATCCTCGGCATTAAGGTCGAGTCGGAGGAGTACGACCGCCTGCGCGCCCACGCTGATGAGTGGGAGGCTGAGCTCGCCGAAGAAATGTCGAAGGACTACGAGAAGGTTGAGCTGGTGCGTGAGATTGAGCAGAAGATGGATTCGACTCTGCGCACTGTCTCCGGTGAGGTGATTGCCGAGGATATTGAGGGCTACCTGGATTCCCTCAGCGGCGCCTCCGAGAGCGTAAATCCTGCCGATGGTGGTGTGGAATCCGCGGAGGATTCTTCGGAACGCTAGGTTCGTTCGCACATATGGCGCGGGTATGGGAAAATGATAGGTAACTATGCCCATACCCGCAGCCAGCATCTCGAAAGGATGATGTGATTGGCACCCATGTCGAAGAACCCGCCCGTTCCGGCGGCGACCGACCCCGCGATTATTCGCAACTTCTGCATTATCGCCCACATTGACCACGGTAAGTCCACCCTCGCAGACCGTATGCTGCAGGCCACCGGCGTGGTTGCCCCGCGCGATATGAAGGCGCAGTACCTGGACCGCATGGACATTGAACGTGAACGCGGTATCACCATTAAGTCTCAGGCTGTGCGCATGCCCTGGGATGTTGACGGCACCTCCTACGCGCTGAACATGATTGACACCCCCGGCCACGTGGACTTCACCTATGAGGTGTCCCGCTCCCTGGCCGCGTGTGAGGGTGCGCTTCTGCTCGTGGACGCCGCCCAGGGTATTGAGGCTCAGACCCTGGCAAACCTGTACCTGGCGATGGAGAACGACCTGACCATCATCCCGGTGCTGAACAAGATTGACCTTCCCGCAGCTCAGCCCGATAAGTACGCTGAGGAGCTGGCGAACCTGATTGGTTGCGAGCCGGAGGAGGTTCTGCGCGTATCGGGTAAGACCGGTGAGGGTGTTGAGGCTCTGCTGGACCGTATTGTGGAGGCGATTCCCGCCCCGCAGGGTGACGCATCCGCCCCGGCTCGCGCCATGATTTTTGACTCGGTGTACGACTCGTACCGCGGTGTGGTCACCTATGTGCGTGTTGTGGACGGTAGCCTGCAGCCGCGTCAGAAGATTAAGATGATGTCCACCGGCGCTGAGCATGACCTGCTTGAAATCGGCGTGATTTCCCCTGAGCCTGTCCCGTCGAAGGGCCTGGGCGTGGGCGAGGTGGGTTACCTTATTACCGGTGTGAAAGACGTCCGTCAGTCCCGTGTGGGTGATACTGTCACCTCCGCCGCGAAGCCTGCGCAGGAGTCCCTGGGGGGCTACGAGGACCCCAAGCCGATGGTGTTCTCGGGCCTGTTCCCGATTGATGGTTCGGATTACCCGGCGCTGCGTGATGCGCTGGATAAGCTGAAGCTCAACGACGCCGCGTTGATTTACGAGCCAGAGACCTCTGCTGCCCTGGGCTTCGGTTTCCGCTGTGGCTTCCTGGGTCTGCTGCACCTGGAGATTGTGCGTGAGCGCCTGGAACGCGAGTTCAACCTGGACCTGATTTCGACCGCACCGAACGTTATTTACGACGTGGTGGACGAGGCTGGCAACGCTAAGCGAGTGACCAACCCGAGCGAATTCCCTGAGGGTAAGGTTGCCACCATCCGCGAGCCCATGGTGGCGTGTACGATTATTGCCCCGAGCGAGTACATTGGCGCGATTATGGAGCTGTGCCAGGCTCGCCGCGGCCAGATCGGCGGCATGGATTACCTCTCCGAGGATCGTGTGGAGATGCGTTACCGCCTGCCCCTGGCAGAGATCGTGTTCGACTTCTTCGATCAGTTGAAGTCCCGTACCCGCGGTTATGCGTCGCTGGACTGGAAATTCGACGGTGAGGAAGAGGCCGACCTGGTGAAGGTCGACATCCTGCTGCAGGGCGAGAAGGTGGATGCGTTCAGCGCCATTACTCACCGCGATAAGGCGTACTCGTACGGCCTGATGATGACTTCTAAGCTGCGTGAGCTGATTCCTCGCCAGCAGTTTGAGGTGCCGATTCAGGCGGCTATCGGTTCGCGTATTATTGCCCGCGAGAATATCCGCGCGATGCGTAAGGACGTTCTTTCTAAGTGTTATGGTGGCGATATTTCGCGTAAGCGTAAGCTGCTGGAGAAGCAGAAGGAAGGCAAGAAGCGCATGAAGATGGTCGGTCGTGTGGAGGTTCCTCAGGAAGCCTTCATTGCGGCACTGTCTTCGGGCGAGGAGAAGGAAAAGAAGAAGTAGCCTTCCGCTGCTGTAGCTTTTCCGGCTGTGTGCTGACCTGTTTGAGTGGAGAACCCGGCTGGTGCCTCGTGTACCGCCGGGTTCTCTGCACGCTGTCGTTGATATACCGTCTGTTGATGTCACCCGCGTAGCCACATGCGCGGTGCCCATATTTGATTCCCCCAACCGCCACATCTAGTCCCAGGAGGCAGAATGCCCGCCCAGCCCACCGGCGCCCCCGCACCCCGCGACGGGCGCATCCCCGCCACCAGTGCGGCAGGATGCGAAACCCGCGACTTCAGCCTCTACGTACACATCCCCTTCTGCTCCGTACGCTGCGGCTACTGCGACTTCAACACCTACGCCACCGAAGACTTCGGCGACGGCATCGGCTTGGGCACCTACGCTGACGACGCCATCGCAGAAATTCTCTTCGCCGCCCGCACCCTCGAAACCTCCGGCATCGCAAAACGCCCCATGCACACCGTCTTCTTCGGAGGCGGCACCCCCACCAAACTGCCCGCCCGCGACCTCGTGCGCATCCTGCAGGCAGCCATCGACGTATTCGGTCTGGTTGAAGGCGCAGAAGTCACCACCGAAGCGAACCCCGACTCCGTCACCCGCGAAGACCTGCAGACCCTCAAGGACGGCGGCTTCACCCGCGTCTCCTTCGGCATGCAGTCCGTCGTACCCGAGGTGCTGCAGGTGCTCGACCGCACCCACACGCCGTCGAACGTGCCGAAGGTCGTTGCCTGGGCTAAGGAGGTAGGCCTGCAGGTGTCCCTGGATCTGATTTATGGTTCGCCGGGGGAGAGCCTGCAGCAGTGGGAGCGCAGCGTTCGTGCCGCCATCTCTTACGAACCGGACCATATTTCCGCCTACTCACTGATCGTGGAGGACGGCACGAAGCTTGCCGCGCAGATTCGCCGCGGTGAATACACCATGCCCGATGAGGACCTTATGGCGGACATGTACCTGCTCGCCGAGGAGCTACTCACAGAAGCCGGCTACAACTGGTACGAGGTCTCCAACTACTCACGCAGCGAGGACACCCGCAGCGACCACAACCTCGCCTACTGGCGTAACCAGGACTGGTGGGGTATCGGCCCGGGCGCCCACTCGCACGTGAACGGTACCCGCTGGTGGAACGTGAAGCACCCGGTACCGTACGCGCAGAAGGTGCGTGCGGGGGAGTCCCCGGCGGCGGCACGTGAGGTGCTGGACACCGCTACTCGTGCTTTTGAAACGATTATGCTCATGATTCGTGTGCGTGAGGGCTTGGCGATGCGCGAGCTGATTGCCGTGCACGATGAGGCGCAGCTGGGCGCCTCCCTGCGCTGGCTGGTCTCTCAAGCTCTGATTGAGCCTGACGCTTTAACTTCTCAGGCTGAACCTGACCCTGAAGCCCACGTGCGCCTGACCCTCAAGGGCCGCCTGCTGGGGGATGCGGTTACCCGTGAGCTGCTTCCGGAAGTTAGTGAGGAGCACGAGGGATCCTAGAGGGCCTCAACGCCTCCCTGAGTTTCGGGTGGGTTCGTGATGCGCTGACATGCCGGCATCTTGCCCCGCTCCAGTTGCCCTTCCTAGGGTGGGTTTCTCAGGTTGAGCACTCCGGGCCGCCGTAATATTTCGGCAGTTTCGGGGTGTTTCTGCGGGGGTTGAAAGACTTTTAAAATTTTTTCGGTGCTTTGGAGGAGCATCAGAGGAGTTCAGAAGGAAAACCCCCGCAGAAGAACCTTGCAAGCCCTCCACGCGCAGAACCAGCGGATACAGAACACCCGACAGCCGTATAACCTGCAGGTAGAGAATCAACGAACACTGAAGCAGTAGGTAGATCCCACCGGGTAGCGCCTCCGTCAGTAGCCTTTAGAACAGTTGTACTTAAACACGAAACGCCCCGCACACAACGTGCGGGGCGTTCGTCGTAAAAGCTATTAGCGCGGTTTAGGACTCAGTAGATTCTGCGTTCTCGGTGGGGTAGAAGCGGTCCAGCAGGCGGGGGTTCACACGATAGCTGTATGGCTCACCGCGGTTCACCTCAATACCGGCGCGGACAGAAGCAACCGCCATGAACAGCCACACCAGGGTGCCCAAAACCATGGCAATGTTGCCTATGCCGGGTAGGAAGGACAGCACCCACAGCACTATCAGAGCAATGGAGGGTACGAAGGTGAAGTTCATCGCTTCGCGAGCTTCCTGCTCAGCGAAGGGTGCGTTATTGCGGCTGACGTAGAAAACCGCAGCGGAAGGGATGATGCCGAGAATACCGCCGAAATGCGCGAGAGTCGCACGGTTGCGATCCTGAATCACGCTAATCTTACGGGTTTTCTGAGGCCCGGTTGCCGGGCGAACATCGTTAGTCACGAAAATCCTGGTTCGATAGAAGTTTCTTGTGGTGATCACCTAAGCTGGTGGAAATACCCTCCGAAGAGGTAAGTCGTTTGAGCGATGGTGACCCAGAGTGTAGTGACGTTGCGGCAAACCCCGCAGGGGCAATGCCACACGCTCAACCATTGTACCGCTTTAGCGGGCAAAACCCACAGGATAATGCCCTCGAGGGAAAGGTTCTGAGCAAATTCACATCTGCGCCCGCAGACGAGGGCGCAATAACGGGTTTTCGGTGCGGTTAGGCATCCGGTTCGGTCAGAAAATCGATGAGCGATTCGACCGGGCCAAGCAGCGTCGAATCCAGGTCAGCGTAGGAGTCAACGCGGGAGAGGATGTACTTCCACGCTTGCGCCACATCCGCCTGCGTTTCGTGCGGCTGACCCAGACGACGCAGCGTGCCCTTCTTGAAGTCCTCACCGCGCGGCACCTGCGGCCACGTCTTCAAACCCAGCGCTGAGGGCTTGACTGCCTGCCAAATATCGATGAACGGGTGGCCCACGATTTTCACGTGCCTGGCGGCACCCGGTACAGCCAATGCCTCCGCGACAATACGCTGCTCCTTCGTGCCCTCAATCAGGTGGTCGACCAGAATACCCAGGCGGCGGCCTGGGCCCGGCCCAAACTCGCGTATAGCACCGGCAAGATCATCCACGCCGTGTAGCGGCTCCACGACAATGCCCTCAACGCGCAGATCGTGGCCCCAGACCTTCTCCACAAGCTCGGCGTCGTGCAGACCCTCAACCCAGATGCGGGAGGCACGCGCCACCCGAGCCGGGGCATTCTTCACCGCAATAGAACCGGAGCGAGAAATCGTGCGCTTCGGCTCCTTCGCAGCTACCGGGGCGACAATCTCAACGGGCTCACCATCGATCAGGTAGCCAGGACCCAGTGGGAAGTTCTTCACACGGCCCTTCGCGTCCTCGAGTCCGAAGAAGAGAGCACCGCCGATGCGTTCAGCCTTCACGACCTCACCCACCCAGCCGTTAATATCCTCAATGAGTAGGCCGCGCTGCAGCGGTACTTTACGCGGGGCCGGCGCCTGGCGGCTCATGCGGGCGGTATTTAGATCCTGGGCACCCCAGCCGTAGGGGGAGTGGTGGGTACTCAACGTATTCTCCTTTGGGGCGGTAGGGGTAACAGGGGCGGCAGAGCCAGTAGGTCGGTGACAGCGTCGGAACAACGTGATAGAACTATGAGACGGAACCTGCAGGGGAACTCAAACGGGGTTCTGGGCGCACCGCAGATTAAGCGGATAGCGGGAGCGACCCCCATTCAGCCTAGCCATTGTATCGGGTCGGGGGTAGTATCCCCTAGAATTGATACGACCATTGTTGGCGGTGCACTCATCGAGCACCGCCATCGTCTCGCGAGGAAGGAAACGCATGAGCCACTACGATACTCTTGGCGTATCGAACGACGCCAGCGCTGAAGAGATTAAGAAGGCGTACCGAAAGAAGGCACGCCAGCTGCACCCCGACGTGAATCCCTCCGAGGACGCCGCCGAAGAGTTCAAGCGCGTCACCCTCGCCTACGAGGTGCTCTCCGACCCCGAAAAGCGCCGCAACTATGACACCACCGGCGATGAACAGGGCCGCGCAGGCTACCCCGGAGGCGGCTACCCGGGCGGCGGATTCAGCGGCTTCGGCGGTTTCGAGGACCTGCTGAACATGTTCACCGGTGGCGCGGCAGGTACCCGCGGCCCTGCATCCCGTATGCGTCAGGGCCAGGACGACCTGATTACCGTCTCCATCAGTCTGCAGGACGCCGTGTTCGGTGTTGAGAAGACCATTGAGCGTCGCTCCGCCGTGACCTGTAAATCCTGTAACGGTGAAGGAACCGCTGAAGGTACCCAGCCCGAAACCTGCACCACCTGCTCCGGTCACGGTTTCATGCAGCGCCGCGTGCAGTCCATCCTCGGTACCGTCATGCAGCAGGTCGAATGCCCTGACTGCCACGGCTACGGCACCGTCATCAAGACTCCCTGCGCCGAATGTCACGGTCAGGGACGCGTGCGTGAAGACGTACCGCTGACCTTCAACGTTCCCGCCGGCGTGCACGATCAGGCGCGTATCCGCCTGCGAGGCAAGGGCGAAGCAGGCCTGTACGGTGGCCCCAACGGCGACCTGTACGTTGACCTGAACGTCAAGCGTGACAAGTACTTTAGCCGCGAGGGCGACAACCTGGTCACCACCGTGAACATCCCCATGGTTGCGGCGGCACTGGGCACTACCATCCCGCTGAAGACCTTTGATGGCGACCAGGAAGTTGCTATCCCCGCAGGCACTCAGAGCGGTGACGTGATTACCCTCAACGGCCTGGGCGCGACCGTGCTCGGCACCGAGCGTCGCGGTGACCTGCTGGTACGTATCCAGGTGGTCACTCCCACCGACATAACCGAAGAACAGCGTGAACTGCTGCGCCAGTTCGCCGCCCTGCGCGGTGAATCCCTCACCGAAGGTTCGCAGGTCAAGCACCGCGGTGGTCTCTTCTCCCGACTGAAGGACCAGTTCAAGTAGGATTCCTACACCATGTAGTTGAGGATGCGGCGGGTGCAGTTGAGCCTGCACCCGCCGCATCCGCATTGCTACACAGCCCAATATTTCACGCTACCGGCACCGGCAAGCCGCACCTCAAGGAGAACCATGAGCGCCCCCATCTTCTACATCAGCACGGAAGAATACGACGCACTCACCCCCGGCGCCACCTACGCGCTTGGTGGCTCCGAAGGCAAGCACGCCCTCGTCAAGCGCCTTGAGCTCGGCGAACGCATTGACCTGGGTGACGGCACCGGCCGCCGCGCACTCGGTACGGTCGCCTCCATTAACGCGGACGGCGTGAGCGTGCAGGTGCAGGAGCTTTGCGAGGAACACAGCGTGCCCTCCATCTACCTGGTGCAGGCGCTCGCGAAGGACGGCCGCGACCTACTCGCCATCGAAACTGCGACCGAACTGAGCGTGTACGGTGTGCTTCCGTGGAGTGCGGACCGCTCCATCGTACGTTGGAAGGGGGAGCGCACCTCCAAGGCACACACCAAGTGGCAGAATACCGTCACCGCCGCCGCGAAGCAGTCGCGCCGCGCGCTCATTCCCGTAGTGTACGAGCTGTACAGCACTACCGACCTGGTGAAGCTCATTGAAGAAGTAGCCGGCTCTGAGCAGTCCGCCGCCGTGTTCATCCTGCATGAGCAGGCGACCGAACGCCTCAGCGCCCTGGCACGCAAGCTTGTCGAGGCAGAGAAGTTACCCGAAGAAATCTACCTGCTCGTCGGACCTGAAGGCGGTATTAGCGACCGCGAAGTGCAGCTCTTCACCGACGCCGGCGCGCAGCTGGCACTGCTCGGTGATGAGGTGCTGCGTTCCTCCACCGCCGGTTCTGCTGCTATGTGCACCCTGAACGTGGTGCTGGGTCGCTGGTAGAGCGCCGTCGATGGCGACTCCGGTAAAGTAGCCGGTAGCACCCCTCTGCTAAAACCCAGCCGGTAGGAATCCACCAGGGCGTGGCACATCACGCACATCTATACTTGTAAATACATCACTAGCCAAGGAGCCCATATGACTACCTCCCGACCTCTATCGACCGCGCGCACCGTATCTTTCAAAAGCGCTGCAGAAATGATTGCAGTTCTCGGCCCGCAGGACGCGCACCTGGCAATTATTGAGGACTACTTCGAGCAGATTAGCCTGCACCCCAAGGACCTGGACGTACTCATCACCGGCCCCTCCGAGTCCGTGAACACCGCCGCTAAGCTGCTGAACGAACTGCGCGTGCTCTCCAGCCACGACACGCAGATTACCGTGCAGGTCATTCACCGCCTCATGGGTATGCTCGGTGACGAACTGAGCAACCCGGCACATTCACTATCTACCAGCATCCTCTCTACCCGCGGCACCACGATTCGTCCCAAGACCATTAACCAGAAGAAGTACGTGGACGCTATCGATGCGAACACAGTCATCTTCGGTATCGGCCCGGCGGGTACCGGTAAGACCTACCTCGCCATGGCGAAGGCTGTGCAGGCGCTGCAGACCCACGAAGTGAACCGCATTATTCTCACCCGCCCCGCCGTGGAGGCTGGCGAGCGTCTGGGATTCCTGCCCGGTACCCTCAACGAAAAGATTGACCCGTACCTGCGCCCGCTCTACGACGCACTGCACGACATGCTCGAACCCGAAACCATCCCCAAGCTCATGGAAGCGGGCACCATTGAGGTCGCGCCGCTGGCGTACATGCGCGGTCGAACCCTCAACGACGCATTCATCATCCTCGATGAGGCGCAGAACACCACCGCCGAGCAGATGAAGATGTTCCTGACCCGCCTGGGCTTCGGCTCGAAGATGGTCATTACCGGTGACATCACCCAGATTGACCTGCCCGGTGGCGCCGCCTCCGGCCTGAAGCAGGTACGAAACATCCTTGACGGCGTGGAGGATATTCACTTCAGCATCCTGGAATCCTCTGACGTGGTCCGCCACACCCTGGTGTCGAACATTGTGTCCGCCTACGATCAGTGGGGCGAAGATCAGAAGGCCATGGAACGCAAGCGCAACCGTAAGGTCAAGCGCGCCACCATCGAGGCCGCGGCCGAGAAGCTGCTGGACCGCGCCGGCATCAACGGCGGCTCCGAAAAGAACGCAGAGAATAACACTGACAACGCCCACCCGGAAGGACGCTAAACGGTGGCAGAGATCGAATTCGACTGTGAAGACCCCGCAACCGGTGCCGACCCGGCAACCAACGCCTTCATCCGTGAATCTTTCGAAGCGGTAGATACTGAGGTGCTCACCCGCCTCGTCGAGCACGCCTTCAAGCGTATGCACCTTGCCGATGACACCTACCTGTCCATCGCCATCGTGAACGAAGACGAAATGGAACGCGTGCACATCGAATGGATGGACCTGCCCGGTGCAACCGACGTGATGAGCTTCCCCATGGATGAGATGGAACCGGGAACCCCCGAGAATCCCTCCAGCGGCATGCTCGGCGACATCATCCTCTGCCCACCCGTCGCCGCACGTCAGGGCACAGATGCTGGCCACAGCACCCTCGACGAGCTATGCCTACTCACCACCCACGGCATTCTGCACTGCCTCGGCTACGACCACGGCACCGCCGAAGAGGAAGCTGAAATGTTCGGCATTCAGCGCTCCATCCTCGAAGAGTTCCTGGGGCGCCCCGCCCCGGTCGAAACCCGACACTAGGGGAGCGGCGTGGATATTCTACTCACAGCCCTCCTTGCCGTTCTCGCGCTCTGTCTGACCGTGGTCGCCGCAATTGCCGAAACCGCGTTCACCTACCTGCCGCATAACGAAGTTGCAGAAGCAGTAGAGGCACACCCGGATACCCTCGGTGCCCGCGTCCTACAGCGCACCCTCGACGGTGGCTCCGAGGCGTACACACACCCGCTACGCCTGACCCGCCTCATTGCCGCTGCCGCCGCGGTGCTTGCCACCATGACCTGCCTACTATACTTGGTCGAGGTGCACGCACTCGCCGCCGTGCTAACCCTCGTGATCGTTGCGCTGGTGGGCTACCCGATTCTGCACGTGCTGGCACGTGCTCTAGGTCGTAACCGCCCGGTCGCGTCAATTCGTATGCTGGCGCGCCCGGTGCACTACCTGTCGGTTCTGCTGAGCCCGGCGACCGGTCTGCTCGATAAGCTCAGTGCGCGCCTGGCACCGGAACGTTCGGCGGAAGCCCCGGTGGGCGTGTTCGATGAGGAGGAGCTACGCGAGTTTCTGGACCGTGCCTCCGAGGCTGAAACCATTGAGGATAACGAAGCACAGATGGTGCAGTCCGTCTTTGAAATGGACGATACCCGCATCCGTTCGCTCATGGTTCCGCGTACCGATATGCTCACCGCCAGCCGTGACACCCCTCTGCGTGAGACGCTGAGCCTGTTCCTGCGTTCGGGTTATTCGCGTATGCCGGTGATTGGTGATTCGAGCGATGAGATTCTGGGCGTACTCTACCTGAAGGACGCGATGCGCGCCTTCATCCTGTATTCGGAGTCTCCGGAGGGTACCGCTTTGCCGACCGTGGTTGAGCTGATGCGCCCGGCTCGTTTTGAGCCCGAGTCGAAGCGTGCCATGGACCTGCTGCGTGAGATGCAGCGCGAGTCCACGCACGTGGCGATCATTGTTGACGAGTACGGCGGCACCGCCGGTCTGATTACCCTTGAGGATCTGATTGAGGAGCTGGTCGGTGACATTTCTGATGAGTATGACCATGAGAGCCCCGATTACACGCTGAATGATGACGGCACGTTCCGTCTCTCTGCTCGTCTGGGTATTGATGAGCTGGGTGAGATTTTTGGTCGTGAGCTCGACGATGAAGATGTTGATACGGTGGGCGGTCTGCTCGCTAAGCATCTGGGCATGGTGCCGATTATCGGTTCTGAAGTTGAGATTGATGGCATTCATATTCGTGCGATTGGTTCGTCGGGTCGCCGCCACCAGGTGGATATGCTGCAGGCGTGGTATGAGCCGCCTCGTGATGAGCGTCAGAACGCTGAAGGTTCCCTGACCTCTAATTCACCAGAGTCTTATTCCCTGAAGTCTGAGGTTGCTGACATCCTCACCGTGGATACCGATCCGCCCGCTGTGGCTGAGCCTCACGCGCATCCGGATCTTCCGGGAGATACTGCAGAGGCTGAACCTGCCACCGACAAGCACGGTAAGCGCTAGATATCGAATATAGACGCCGCATTTTCTACCGCACTTTGAGTCGGCTGCCCCACCCCTGAAGGCACAGGCAGATGAGATTGGCACCCCATACACCCCGCACGAGGTTTGATAAGGAGAAACACAATGGACCAGGAGTACACCCCGCTCGATTTGAGCATGCTGGACTTAAGCACCCCGCTGCCAACCTACCCGGAGAATTTCCGTTCGGGTTTTGCGTCGCTGGTGGGTCGCCCAAATGCGGGTAAATCTACTCTGACGAACGCTATGGTTGGTCAGAAGGTGGCTATCACCTCGAACCGTCCGCAGACGACCCGCCACACGATCCGCGGTATTGTACACAAGGACGAGTACCAGCTGATTCTGGTGGACACCCCGGGTATTCACCGCCCCCGCACTCTGCTGGGTGAGCGTCTGAACGACCTGGTAGCAAGCACCCTTTCACAGGTGGATGTACTGGGCTTCTGCATTCCGGCGAATGAGAAGATTGGTCCGGGTGACCGTTATATTGCCTCGCAGCTGGTGGCGTCGAGCAATAAGCCGGTGGTTGCCATTGTGACAAAGGCTGACACTGTGAGCTCTGAGGAGCTGCGTGAGCAGTTGCTGGCTGTTGAGGCGCTCGGCGAGGAAGTCATGAGCGCTGAGCGTGCGGCTCGTGCTAAGCGTGCCGCGCATCGTGCGAAGCAGAAGGCTAAGGGCCCCAAGGGTAAGGGCGGCAAGAATGATGCTGTGCCTTTCGCGAAGGGTTCGGGTCCTGCGGCTAAGCGCCGTGCCGGTGAGGTTGCTGAGCCGATGCCGGTTGACGGTAAGGGTGGCTGGGCTGCGATTATCCCGGTGTCTGCTGTAAAGCATTTCCAGGTGGATGCGGTTGCTGACCTGCTGGCGCAGTACACTCCGCTGTCGCCGCCGCTGTACCCGGAGGGTGAGCTGACCGATGAGCCGGAGGCAACCCTCATCGCGGAGCTGGTACGTGAGGCCGCCCTGGAGGGTGCGCGTGAGGAGCTGCCCCACTCAATTGCTGTAACGGTTGAGGAGATGGAGTTCCGTGAGGGCCGCCCGGAGGATAACCCGCTGCTGGATGTGCACGTAAACCTGTTTGTGGAGCGTGAGTCGCAGAAGTACATCATTATCGGTAAGGGCGGCTCGAATCTGCGCAAGATTGGTACGAAGGCTCGTGAGCAGATTGAGGCAATGCTCGGTACCCGCATTTATTTGAATATTCATGTGAAGGTTGTGAAGGAATGGCAGTCTGACGCGCGTGCGTTGAACCGCCTGGGATTCTAGTAGCTTTCCTGAGCGCATCGCCCAGAGAATTTGCTCTGCGCGGTCACCCCGAGAGGTGGCCTTCGGGGGCGGTCGCTCATCCTTAGTTTTCACCCGGTGGCTTGCATAAATATGTGCATACCTCCGGGTGAAACTTTTCGTTTTTATTCGGCGCTCATAGGGAAGAGTGTTACTCTGAGAAAGCACTTGCTCACCGGCAGAAAGAGAAAAGGTATGCCCCAGGCACCTCGTTTACGAAGCACCGGTCGTCATATGCGCACGACGGTGCTGACATCAAACCGCAATAAGTGGATTGCTCTGCTTACTACTTGCATGCTCGTCATTGTTGTTGGCTTTGGTGGCGTGGTGGCTCTACGTATGCGTAATAATCTGCATACTCAAGAGCTGAACATCAGCAATTACAAGAACGGCCTGGAGAACGGTGCCTTGGACATTCTCGTGATTGGCTCCGATACCCGTAAGGGTAATAACGGTGCGTACGGTGATGAGGATGACCGCAATTCTGAGGCTCGTGCGGACGTGATGATGCTGCTACAAATCAGCAAGGACCGTAAGAACGTGAGCGTGCTGTCGTTCCCGCGTGACCTGATGGTTGACGTGCCGCAGTGTACTGATCCTGAGAGCGGCACTGTGTATCCGGCTGAGAAGAGCGTTCAGATTAACGAGTCTCTGTCTCGCGGTGGTCCCGGTTGTACTGTGGCGACCATTAGCAAGCTGACCGGTGTGAATATTGACCACTTTATGTTGGTCGACTTTAACGCTGTGAAGGAGCTGTCGAAGGTTGTTGGCGGCGTTCAGGTGTGCGTGGACGCTCCGATTGATGATGAGTACAGTGGCCTGAAGCTTCCTGCCGGTACTTCTTCGGTTGAGGGTGAGCAGGCTCTTGCGTTCTTGCGTAGCCGCCACGGCTTCTCGGATGGTTCCGATATTGGTCGTATTCAGGCTCAGCAGGGTTTCTTGTCTTCACTGCTGCGTAAGGTGAAGCGCGAGGGTACTCTGTCGAATCCAGGTCGTCTGATTAACATTGCTGAGGCGATTACTCAGAATGTGACGGTGGATAATAACCTGAGCAATATCAGCACTCTGGTGGGTGTTGGTGCGTCTCTTGGTGGCGTGGACCTGTCAAACGTTGTGTTTGCGACTGTGCCGACTGAGCCGTGGACCCAGGATGCGAACCGCCTGCAGGTTTCTGCGGATGCTGCGAATGTGTTCCAGCGTCTGCGTGATGATAAGTCACTGAAGGAAGAGCAGGCTCCGGAGGCTCCAGCTATTTCTGCCGCTCCGGTTCAGCTCGATCATACGGTTCCGGTGAGCGTATACAACGCGACCGGTCTGGAGGGCCGCTCGGCTACAATCGCTTCGGTGGTTAAGGGCCTGGGCTACACGAACGTTACTCCGGGTACCTCTGCTAGCCCGACGAACTTCACCACGGTCTTCTACTCGACCGGTTACGAAGCGGAGGCGAAGGAAATCGCCGCGAAGCTGAACGTGACCCGTGTGGTGGCAACCGAAGAGGTTCTGGGCGTGTCGGTGACGATTGGCGCTGACTTCCCGTCCGGTGAGGCGATAGAGAAGCAGGAGGCTGCGATTGCGGGTAACGCGACCGGTCAAACTGCTGATCAGCACAAGTGCCAGACTGCTTTCGCCTACTAGGTTGTAGCTGGTAGAACATAGCGCAGATGCGTGAATATTGAGTGAAGGGGCGTAGGGCCAGAAATGGTGGCTACGCCCCTTTGTCGTTGATTCTTTCCAGATGATGGACGGCTTCCCGGGTGCCCTGCCACCGCCTCCGATCCCTGTGATAGCGTGGAAGCATGATTATTGACGGTGAGAGCACGCGCGGGGTTACCCGCCAGGCAGTGAACCTGCTGCTTATTCGCCGGAACGGGGCACGCTAGAAATCTGCCGCAACCGTTCCGGCTTTTTCACGCGGCATCTCACCTCCGCATCCTTTCTGATGCACCGCCTTGACCACTGCTGCCGGGAACCGATACCCGGCACGGTACGAGCCCCACAAGTGGGGTAGAGCGAGACGGACCAACCAACAGGAAATTCATCATGAAAAACCACCAGAAGCCCAGCCCCATGCCGGTACATAAGTACCGCCCTTTCCACGAGCAGATTGTTGTTGACCTGCCGGACCGCACCTGGCCGGATAAGGTCATTGAGAAGGCTCCGCGCTGGTGCGCAGTGGATCTGCGTGACGGCAACCAGGCACTGATTGACCCCATGGACACCGACCGTAAGCTTGCGATGTTCAAGCTGCTGGTGAAGATGGGTTACAAGGAAATTGAGGTTGGTTTCCCCTCGGCGTCGCAGACTGACTTTGATTTTGTGCGCACTCTCATTGAGGACGGCCACATCCCCGCAGATGTAACCATTCAGGTTCTGGTGCAGGCTCGTGAGCACCTGATTGCCCGCACTTTTGAGGCAATTGAGGGCGCACCGCAGGCGATTGTGCACTTCTACAACTCAACCTCCGTGCTGCAGCGTCGCGTGGTGTTCAACCAGGATCAGGAGGGCGTGCTGGATATCGCCCTGCAGGGTGCGCGCCTGTGCCGCAAGTACGAAGAGCAGATGGTCTCCGATACTAAGGTCATCTACGAGTACTCGCCCGAGTCCTTCACCGGTACCGAGCTTGAGTACGCGGCTCGCGTGGTGAACGCTGTGGCTGAAGAGCTGGAGATTGGTCAGAACGGCCGCGAGCTGATTGTAAACCTGCCCGCTACCGTTGAGATGGCTACCCCGAACGTGTACGCCGACTCGGTCGAGTGGATGCACCGCAACCTGAACCACCGTGAGCACATTGTGCTGTCATTGCACCCGCATAATGACCGCGGTACCGGCGTGGCTGCTGCTGAGCTAGGTTACCTGGCGGGCGCTGACCGTATTGAGGGTTGCCTCTTCGGTAATGGCGAGCGCACCGGTAACGTTGACCTGGTGACTTTGGGTCTGAACATGTACACCCAGGGTGTGGATCCGCAGATTGATTTCTCTGATATTGACGGTATCCGTAAGACTGTTGAGTACTGCAACCAGTTGAAGGTGCACGAGCGTTCGCCGTATGGTGGCGACCTGGTGTTCACTGCGTTCTCTGGTTCACATCAGGACGCTATTAAGAAGGGCTTTGAGGCTCTGGAGCGTACTGCTGCTGAGGCGGGTAAGACTGTGGATGAGGTTTATTGGGAGGTTCCGTACCTGCCGATTGATCCTCGCGATCTGGGTCGTACCTATGAGGCGATTATTCGTGTGAACTCGCAGTCCGGTAAGGGCGGTATGGCGTACCTGCTGAAGCAGGATCACGGTCTGGATTTACCGCGTCGTGCGCAGGTTGAGTTCTCGAAGATTGTTCAGGCTCGCACTGATGCTGAGGGTGGCGAGATGACCAGCCAGAAGCTGTGGAACATCTTCACCGATGAGTACCTGCCGGCTCCGGATCCGCAGAACCGTTGGGGTAAGTACCGTATTGAGTCGATTAATATTGATTCGGCTGATACTGGTGCGACTACTCTGCGTGTTGGCCTGAACATTGATGGTCACACGTACACTCGTACTGCTTCGGGTACAGGTCCGGTGGATGCTCTGCAGAACATCCTTTCAGGTGAGGGCATGGATATTCGCGTGATGGATTATTCGGAGCACACCATGTCGGCTTCGTCAACTGCTAACGCTGCTTGCTATGTTGAGGCTGCTGTTGGTTCTCGCGTGCTGTGGGGTATTGGCGTGGATAACTCAACGACTCGTGCGGCGTTGAAGGCGATGATTTCGGCTGTGAACCGTGCGCTGCGTGATGAGCGCCAGGCGTAGGCGATGACCGTTTATGCTTTGTACGGGGTTCACGTGTGACCGTTAACCGTGCATGATGTAAGGGGCGGGATGCATACTGGGAGTATGTATCCCGCTCCTTAGTCGTTTAGTGTGCGCAGGCATTGTGTGTATCGGCGGTTTGCGCGGCTTTCTTGAGCCGTGGATGCACCGCGGTGTACTGCTTGAACCGGCACCCTGAGCGTTTCACAGTGTGGACGGGGCGGTTTGCGGAAGTCCCACATCACCTTCCGTGAACCGCTCCGGGCGGGCGCGCCTCCTGTATCCTTGAATGCGTGGAATGGATTCAAGCAATTATTTTGGGCTTCGTTCAGGGCCTTACCGAATTTCTGCCGATTTCGTCATCGGCGCATCTGAACATTGTTGGCCAGATCCTGCCTGAGAGGGCTGACCCGGGTGCCGCGTTTACCGCAATCACCCAGCTGGGTACTGAGACTGCGGTTCTGATTTTCTTCTGGCGCGATATTGTTCGCATCCTGAAGTCCTGGTTCGGATCCTTGACCGGCCGCGTACCGCGTAACGACCCGGATGCCCGCATGGGTTGGCTGATTATTCTCGGCTCCCTGCCCATCGGCGTTCTGGGTCTGCTCCTGGAAGACTACATTGACACCCAGTTCCGCAGCCTGTGGGTTGTGGCGACCATGCTGATTGTCTTCGCGGTGTTCCTGGGTCTTGCGGACCGTTTTGGTCGTGAGCAGCGTGAGCTAAAGGACCTGACTTTCCGTCACGGTATTCTGTACGGTTGCGCGCAGGCGCTGGCACTGATCCCGGGTGTTTCACGTTCGGGCGGTACAATTACCGCGGGTCTGTTCATGGGTTATACCCGTGAGGCTGCGGCTCGTTACTCGTTCCTTCTGGCTCTGCCGGCAGTGTTCATGTCTGGTCTGTACAAGACGTTCAAGGTGTTCACTGGTGCTGAGGCGACCGGCTACTACGGTATCCCGTCGACTATCCTTGCGACTCTGGTCGCGTTCGTGGTGGGTTACCTAATGATTGGCTGGTTCCTGAAGTACGTGTCTTCGAAGTCCTACGGCATTTTCATTTGGTACCGCATTGCGCTCGGTATCCTGATTTTCGTTGGTCTGGGCACTGGCGTTCTGAACGCTACTTCTTCGGCGTTCTAATGCTTTAGCCCTCAGCGTGATATGACATACCCGTCCGTGATTTTCTCACGGGCGGGTATTCTTATTGGAGTAGATTTTTTGGCACCCGAATGCCCTGAGGCTGGGCGGCGGGTGTGGCGCGTCCACCGGTTGTGGGCGTTTTTACGGAAAGGAAACCCATGCGAGCTTGGGATGCCCCCGCCTCTGTGACTCTGCCCGGTCAGGCTGCGCTGCCGCGCATTTTTGATACTTCTGCCGGTGAGATTATTCAGGTTCAGGAGGACAAGGCGGCGAGCCTGTACGTTTGCGGTATCACCCCGTACGACGCGACGCATATGGGTCACGCCTCCACCTATGTTGCTTTTGACCTGCTGCACCGCGCCTGGCTGGATGCGGGCGTGCCGGTGACGTACGTGCAGAACGTGACCGATGTGGACGACCCGCTGCTTGAGCGTGCGACCGCCACGAACGTTGATTGGCGTGAACTGGCTGAGGATCAGACGGAGCTGTTCCGCACCGATATGAAGGCGCTGAACGTGATTCCGCCGGCGCACTATGTGGGTGTTGTGGAGTCCATTGAGTGGCTGTTCCCGCTGATTGAGGATTTGCTACGCCGCGGCCTGGCGTACCGCGTGCCCGGTTTCACGGATGAGCAGGGTGTGGTGCATCCTGACGGTGACGTGTACCTGGATTTGAAGGCTGTGCGTGAGCTGCCCGCGAACGCTGAGGGCTACTCGTGGGCACCGGGGGAGGTTAGCCACCTGAGCCGTGATGAGATGCTGGAGATTTTTGCTGAGCGCGGCGGCGACCCGAACCGTGCCGGTAAGCGTGACGCACTGGATCCGCTGCTGTGGCGTGTTAAGCGTGAGGGCGAGCCGAGCTGGGATGCCGGCGAGCTGCGCGCGGGCCGCCCCGGCTGGCACATCGAGTGCACGATGATTGCCCGCCGTTTTGTGGATGGTTCGCTGACCGTTCAGGCTGGCGGTAACGACCTGACGTTCCCACACCACGATTTGGGTGCGGGCCATTCGTGGGCTGTGTCTGCACGCCCGCACGCTAAGCATTACGCGCACACCGGCATGGTCGGTTTGGACGGCCATAAGATGAGCAAGTCCCGCGGCAACCTGGTGCTGGTTTCGCGTCTGCGCGCAGCAGGTGAGGATGCGAACGCGGTGCGCCTGGCGATTATGGGTCAGCATTACCGTTCGGATTGGTTCTGGACTGATGAGCTGCTGGAGCACGCGAAGGCTCGCCTGGACACCTACCGTCATGCGGTGTCGGTGGCTGAGGGCCGCGAGGGCGCGAGCGATGAGGCGGCGGTTGAGCTGCTGGCCGCTGTGCGTGAGGCGCTCGGCGAGGACCTGAACGCTCCGGCGGCGTTGGCGGCTGTGGATGCGTGGGCTGTGAAGGCTCTGGCGGAGACCACCGTCGGCGGTGGCGCGCTGGTGCGTGACATCCTGGCGGCACGCCTGGGCGTGGTCCTCTAAAATGGCTTCGTCGGTTATGGAGGAGCTGTACGCTCTTCGCCCGTACAACCGTGAGACGGTCGATGCGCTCGCCGCAGAGATGTTAGCTGAGGTGCGCGCGTACGAGGCTCAGAGGGAAGCGTAGGGCTTCTGAGAGCGATATGAGCCCAACAAAGGGGGTGGGTGATCCGGGAATAATCCAGGGTCACCCACCCCTTGCGTTTAACCGGTTATTGAACCGGATGACTGGCAGCTATTGAGTGGCTAGTCTTCGGTATCTACAAATTCCTCGCGGAAAATCTGTTCACCGGCGAGAACCTCATCAAGGAGTTTCTCCTGAGCGGGTTCCAGATGCACCAGGTGCGTAAGAGTGTAGAGCAGGCGCTCGTACTCTTCGCTCCAGGCTTCCGGCCATTCTCGCTGAACAATGTCGTTGAGCGAGGAGCTCCAGTTTGTCTCCGGCTTCTTGAGGCGGTACTTAGCCCACAGACCCAGCACCTGGTTACCACCGACGGTGTAGTCGAAGACGCGCTTCTCCACATTCTCACAGCGTGCCTGACCGAAGGAGACGGTACCCCTCACAGGAGTATTCTGCTTCTCAGTGAGCTCATCGGTTACTGAGTCCGGCAAGAAACTAGGTTGTTCGGGTGGTATTGTCCTGCCCATGTCTACCGTAGGGGTCGGCAGGGTGTAATCTGCATCCTTAGGCAACTGGTGCAGGTACTTCATACCCGGTAGCGGCTCGCCGCGTTCACCGTAGGTGTGCAACCATACGACCTGCTTGCCGAGCTGAACGGCGCGCTCCCAGAGCGCAGGGTCAGCGGTGAGGGGTATGCGAATACCTGCCTGCTGGAGCGGCTTGTCAAAGGTACGTACGTATCCGGGGTGCCCGGTGAGCGCCGCTAGATAGTAGACGAGGTCGCCCGGGGCATTATCTCCGAAGCGCTCGCGCAGCATCTGCTCGGCAGACTCGGTGAGGTTAGGGGCGCCGCTGACGTTCAGTACCGGGTGAGCACGGCCTCCTTCGCTGCCCTTGAATCCATGCATGTCTGGTATTAGGTTGTGGAAATACAAACCAGGTCCCATGCCTACGTATTCATTATGAAGCTCTGTAATAAATATCTGCTCGGGGATGCGGTGTTTCCAGAGATTCGGAGAAGCGCGGTGAATCAAACGCGAATCAGCTAGGATATATTGCCTATCAAAAGCACGGTATCCTACCGGCACAATATTCGGTGCATCCGGAATTACCTCACGAGTAATTTGGTCGTTCAGGCTTTCCCTGCTGCCCTGAAAAGTATCTACACCTGAGAGAGGGACTTTACCTCTTGAGATTCCGATGCTAGCCGTTTCTCCAAAACGTTCTGCACGTACCTGCAGATCATTACCCTCAATCAGCTCAGCCCAACGTTCCTGCAACACGCTTTCAGAAGGTGCATAGACCCATGTTCTATTGGGCTTTATACCAGGGAAGCAACTGACATAGAAATCAGGCAATTCAGGGTAACTATCCCAGTCGCCGCCTGCCTCCGGAACGAATTTATCGCCCCAACCAGAACGCACCGGCTCAAACTCTGCGCTATCCAAGTCGAGAGTAGCGAGGGCCTGCATTTTTTCCGCATAAGTTCCGTGTAGGGCAACGTAGCGGATATCCGCGGGGGTTTCCGCATCGGTATTTTCTTCACGCAGGAACAGGGCAATAGATACAGGAGTTTCAATGGCAAAAACAGCGTTCTTCGCCGGCGGGCGCTTGCCCTCAGGAGTCACATTAATAATCCATCCGCGGCTGGATGAACGGCGAATATACTCACGCATAGTCTTAAATCCTGGTCCCCGAAGATACCCAGATGCGGTGATATAGCAGACCACGCCCGCACGCTGAGCGCTATCAGGCTGACCCTCCAGAGTACGGAAAGAATCCTCAAAGACCTTCCAAAAAGCCCAACGCCAGAAGTAGACATACAAGTTGTTCAAAACATACTTATTTTTACCCAGTGAAGATGATCGGAAGTCATCCATGATAGAGGAGATATCGTCTTTAGAACGCGGCCCTGAGTTAACCCAACCTCCCATTTTCTCTGCTTGAACTTTATACGGCGGATTACCGATGCACACCTGAATAGGCACTTCGCGCTTTACCCTGGTTGCCTTATTCGACAACTGAGAAAGCAGACGCAGAGTATTACCATTCACCGGCTTCTGCTTAGCGTAGGGGTCGCTCAGAGTATCCGCCACATAGAGATTCAGACCGTTCTCCGGAACCTCAGCACCCAGCTCCTTAAGGGTCTGGTTCAGGCGCAGTTCAGCCACGGAGAAAGGACCTGACTGCAGCTCAAAGCCGTACAGGTTCTTTGCCAGACGATTCAGAGCACGAGTACGTGCAGCGGGAGCCAGGCTCTCCGCCTTCGCCACCTGATGCATGACCGACAGGGGATAGGTGCCGGTACCCATCGCCGGATCAATCACGGACACACCCTCACTCGCCAGACCGTGCTCCTTATCCAGGTAGGTACGCAGGGCGTCATCCACCAGGCGTACCATCTGGTCCACCACCTCAACGGGGGTGTAGTAGCTACCGGTCTTCTTACGCTGCTCGGGGTTATAGACCTTCAGGAAGTGCTCGTAGAGGTGCAGGTATACGTCTGACTTACCGCTGGAAATATCTGGCCATGACGCAGCGTTCATCACACGCACAATAACAGCCAAAGTGCTATACAAGGAACTATCCTCATCCAGATGCTCAGTGAGAAGACTCAACGCATTGCCCAGCAGGCCATGCTGAGAGCGCAGACGACGAATCATCGATGAGAAGGTATCGAGGTTGAGGTCGAGATTCTCTGAGAGAGCGACCACCAGCGAGAACACCACAGTCTGTGCAAAGCTATCGGCGAACTCTTCATTGCTCGTATTGGGAGCGAGAGTATCGCGCCAATCCTTACGCAGACCCACCAGCTTGGGAAGAGTAACTTCATCTTCCTCGCCCTTTTTCTCCGCCTTGGTGCGTTTCGACGCATCCGTTTTCTCCTGCGCCGTGAGACTCACCAGCATTTCCTCACGTAGCAGTGCTGCCAGGGGCGCTAAGGTTTCCACCAATCGGTCAGCGCTTGTAATAGGAGCCGGTACCCAGCGCAAGAAATTCAGGAAAAGGGTAGCCAGATCGGCCGGAGCACTCCATGTAATTTTTTCAGGAAATAGAACACGCTTATTCCTGATGATGAATGAACCAGCACTTACGTTTACTGCGTTATCGTTTTTCTCAGAGCCTGTCGGTATAGGCTTACCATAACGATAAAGACGCCACTCGGTGCCGTTGGTGTACAAAAGGTTGGGAAGGTTCCGCAGACGCTGCCACTGCCTATATTCGTGGCTCTTCTTACCAAAAGAAGCGGGGTCAATGTTCTTACCCGGAGCCTTCAGCTCCACATAACCAGTCAAAACACCATCGACCATGATGGCGTAATCAGGGCGAACCAGACCCTCAGAAACTAGACCCCCCCCGCTGTTTTCAGCGAGGACTCACGGACGGTCTGAACTTCCATTGAATGCAGAGCGCCAAAACCCTTCAGAAGGGTGGCTACCGGGTTCGTCAGCTGAGCCTCCGGTTCACCTTCCCCAAAACGCAGGTTCTCCCGCACCTGCCTGCCGAACTCGGCAATCAGTGAGTTGAAATCAGTCACAATACTCTTTCCTTTGCCCCATAATTCTTGGGCACTAAGGTGTTTCTGCCCGCAGAGGATTTCCACGGACTCCCCTCAAGTCTAACCAAAAATGAGTAGCCCCAATTGCTCAGTGGTCATTGCTCCATCCATGCCCCGCATTATCACGCCCGCGGGTAATACTCCAGAGCCGATATGCAGACTCCGCTAAAATAGAAAAGGACTTTTTCCGTACCCTAGTTCGCCGCAAAGCGCGAACAGCACAGACTGACCCAAACCCGAGGAGAACCACCCCGTGAGCAGCGGCACCCCCACCCCCACCGGCGCAATCAACCGCCGCGGCCC
The DNA here is from genome assembly GCF_041432905.1 of Rothia sp. 27098_8_161. Lineage (NCBI taxonomy): Bacteria > Bacillati > Actinomycetota > Actinomycetes > Micrococcales > Micrococcaceae > Rothia > Rothia sp. 27098_8_161. The sequence goes on from NZ_JAPWAL010000001.1 coordinate 93,012, forward strand.
CTTCCGCCCCGGCGAGCGCGTCCAAATCACTGACGAACGCGGCCGCATCACCACCATCACCCTCGCCGAAGGCGGCGAATACCACTCCCACAAGGGCTTCCTCAAGCACGACGACCTCATCGGCGCACCCGAAGGCACCGTCATCGCCAACACTCACGGCATCCTCTACCAGGCGCTGCGCCCCCTCTACAAGGACTTCGTACTCTCCATGCCGCGCGGCGCAGCCGTCGTCTACCCCAAGGACGCCGCGCAGATCATCGTCAAGGCAGACATCTTCCCCGGCGCACGCGTCGTCGAGGCAGGCGTCGGCTCTGGTGCACTGTCCATCGCCCTGCTGCGCGCAGTCGGCGACTACGGTTGCGTGCACTCCTTCGAACGTCGTGAAGAGTTCGCGGACGTCGCCCGCGGCAACATTGAGACCATGTTCGGTGGACCGCACCCGGCGTGGAAGCTGAGCATCGGCGACCTGCAGGACACCCTGCCGCAGGTTGAAGAGCCCGGCAGCGTCGACCGCGTCGTACTCGACATGCTCGCACCCTGGGAGTGCCTGGATGCCGTGGCGGAGGCGCTCGCACCCGGCGGCGTGCTCATCTGCTACGTTGCGACCGTAACCCAGATGTCCCGCCTGGTTGAGGGCATGCGCCTGGACGGCCGCTTCACCGAACCCGAATGTGACGAAACCATTGTTCGCGGCTGGCACGTGGAGGGCCTGGCAGTCCGCCCCGACCACCGCATGGTTGCACACACCGCATTCCTGGTTGTGGCTCGTCGCCTCGCTGACGGTGCGGTGCGCCTGGCGCCGAAGCGTCGCGCGTCCAAGACTGACTTCTCTGAAGAGGATATGAACGCGTGGATTCCCATGAACGTGGGTGAGCGTGAGGTGACCGATAAGAAGATTCGCCGCGCAGCCCGCGATGCGAAGAACCTTGCCGCTCACGCCGCACGCGCGAACGAGATTGCGCTGGAACAGAACGGCTTGGAGACTGAGCAGAACGAAGCATCTGAGTCTGCCGAATAATTGATGAATCATTGACCTGCGGGGGCACGGGCGTTACCTGGAGCCCCCGCAGTGCACTCACCAGTGCTACTCGCTGCGCCCAACCACCCGCGCCGAGTAGCCACCGATTAGGACGAACAGCTAAAGGAGCTACCGTGTCCACCCACGAATCTGCAGATCAGGCAGGAACCCCCCAGTACGGTACCGCCCACAGTGCAGCCAGCGCGGCACCGCACTACTCGGCTGCTTTCGGGTCGACCTCCCTGCCCGGCAGTCAGCCCGTCAGCGCGCAGGAGTATGACGCCGTGCTGCGTCGACTCTCCGCGGCGGAGGCAACCCGCGACAATATGAGCCGACAGATTCGTGGTGCGGGGGAGAAGAACCGCAAGCTCGTTGAGGCAATCACCAGCATGCGCTACCAGGTGGAGCGTCTGCGCGCCTCCCTGTCGCAGAACGTTATGCCGCCGCTGAATTCGGCGATTGTGTTGGCGGTGCATGAGGGTCAGACCATGACCTACGAGCAGGTCGCTGACGATAAGACTCCCGCCGAGATTGACACCTACCTGGATGTTCAGGTGAGCGGCCGTATGATGCGTATTCCCGTATCCCCGCTCATTGACTTGTCCACACTGACTCCCGGCATGACCGTGCTGCTCAACGACAAGACCGAGGCGGTGCTCGCCCTGGACACCGAACCCTTCGGTGACGTGGTGACCGTGCGTGAGGTGCTGGATGAGCAGCGCGTGCTGGTTGATACGTCCTCGGGTGCTCAGCAGGTGGCGCGTGTGGCTGGTTCCCTCGACATTGAGCAGCTGCGTACCGGTGACGCGGTCACCCTCGACACGCGCACCCGTATGCTGACCTCGCAGGTTCCCGCCTCCCGCTCGCAGGAGCTGGTGCTGGAAGAGATTCCTGACGTCACCTACGAGCAGATTGGTGGCCTGGGCGCGCAGATTGAGCAGATTCGCGACGCGGTGGAGCTGCCGTACCTGCACCCCGAGATTTTTGAGCGCTACCACCTGGCACCGCCCAAGGGCATTCTGCTGTACGGTCCTCCCGGTAACGGTAAGACCATGATTGCTAAGGCTGTGGCGAACTCCCTGGCGGCTCGTGCGGCTGCGCTGAACCCGGGTTCGGCTACTCGCGGCTACTTCTTGAACATTAAGGGCCCCGAGCTGCTCGATAAGTTTGTCGGTGAGACCGAGCGTCAGATCCGCGATATTTTCGTTGCCGCCCGTGAGAAGGCGGAGGCAGGCCACCCGGTCGTCGTGTTCTTTGACGAGATGGAGTCGCTGTTCCGTATGCGCGGTTCGGGTCGTTCCTCCGATATTGAGACGACCATCGTACCGCAGCTGCTTGCCGAAATTGACGGCGTGGAGTCGCTGCAGAACGTCATCGTCATTGGTGCAACCAACCGTGAAGATTTGATTGATGCCGCGGTGATGCGCCCGGGTCGACTCGACCTGAAAATCCGCATTAACCGCCCGGATGCCGCCGGTGCGGCAGAGATTTTCGGCCTGTACCTGACCGAAGACCTGCCCCTGGACGCTGCGGAGGTGGCAGCCGCCGGTTCGACCTGCGCCGCCCTGACCGCGATGATTGCGGCGGCGGCAGGTCAGCTGTACGCACGCACCCCCTCCACGGCGTACGCTGTGGCGACCGTGGATTCTTCCATGGTCGTTGGTTCTGGTGCGAGCGCGAACCTGTCCACTCACACGCTGTACCGCGGCGATTTCGCTTCGGGCGCGGTGATTCGCAATATTGTGGACCGCGCGAAGAAGGCGGCGATTAAGGAGCAGTTGCAGGCGCTGACTGCCGGCGCTAACGCAGCGGGTGTGGGGATTGGCACCCGCCACCTGCTGGAGGCGGTACGCGCCGAGTTTGAGGATCAGGTGGACTTACCGCCACTGCCCGATATTGAGGATGCACTCACCGTTGCCGGTGTGCGTGGCCGTCTGGTGTCGGTGGAGCCGCCGCGCTAAACCGCGCCTCCGGCACCATGAGCCGGGCGGCGCTCAACGTGCTTATCCCGCATCAACCTCAATGACCGCAGGTCCAGAGCCTTTAGATGGTATAGAACTTTTCAGGAGAACCCCATGAACTCCACCCCCAGCTACGGCGTGCACCGCATTATGGGTGCCGAAACCGAGTACGGCGTCATCGCCCCCTCCGCCCCGGGCACCAACCCGACCGTGCTGTCCGCACTGGTGGTCAACACTTACGCTAAGTTGGCGTTCCGCCGCGGCGCCGCTTTCCGTGAGGAGCTGCAGCGCCGCGCCCTGGCGGATGAGCTGACCGCCGAGCAGGCCCGCCAGGCAGAGAACTACTCGACCGCCACCCCCGAGGGTCAGTGGCTGGGTGAATCGGAGTCGCCGCTGCGTGATGCTTTCGGTCAGGTTCAGGACGCCTCCACCGCCCACTCAAGCCAGATGACGCACACCCGCACCGAGCTGACCAGCGAAGATATTGCCCTGGAGATTATGCGTGAGGCGGGCGTTCAGGCACCGGGTGAGCCCGCCGAGCCGCGTAGCGCCCTGGATGCGCTCGCCGGCGTGCACGGCCGCGGTGGTTTCCCGGAGCGTCTGGACTGGGACCGCGTGACCATGAACGCGATTCTACCCAATGGTGCGCGCCTGTATGTGGATCATGCGCATCCGGAGTATTCCTCGCCGGAGGTTCTAACCCCCGCCGATGCGGTGCTCTATGACGCTGCCGGTGACGCGCTGGCGTATGAGTCGTTGGTGGAGCTGGGTAACCACGCGCAGGATTTGCCGCAGGTGAAGCTGTACAAGAACAACACCGACTCGAAGGGCCAGTCGTACGGCGCCCATGAAAACTACCTGATTAGCCGTGATGTTCCGTTCGAGCAGGTTGCGGATGCGCTCCTGCCTTTCTTTGCGACCCGCGCGATTTTTACGGGTGCGGGCCGTGTGGGTATTGGTACGCACGGTGAGGTTCCGGGTTTTCAGATGAGTTCGCGTGCTGATTTCTTTGAGCGCACGATTGGTCTGGAAACCACGATTCGCCGCCCGATTGTGAATACGCGCGATGAACCGCATGCGGATGAGTCGAAGTACCGCCGCCTGCACGTGATTCCGGCGGATGCGAACATGTCACACTATTCGAACCTGTTGAAGTTTGGTACGACGGCGCTGGTGATGAACCTGATTGAGTCGCACGGTGAGCAGACTCCGGTGCTGCCGGGTGTGCGCCTGTCTGATCCGGTGGCGGCGATGCACGCGGTCAGCCACGACCTGTCACTATCGGTTCAGCTGCCGTTGGCGCCGTCTTCGGCGGCCCTGCCAAATCCGGTGTCCACGAGCGGTTCTGCGAGTGCCCTGCAGATTCAGCGCGCCTACTATGAGGCCTCCCGTGCGCACGAGGAGTCGAACCCGGCGGGTGTGGATGCTGCGACCGCGCAGATTCTCAATCTGTGGGGCGAAGTGCTGGACGCCCTGGAAACCAACCCGCTCTCGCTGGCGGATCGTCTGGATTGGGTGGCGAAGTATGCGCTGGTGCGCGGTTATGTCGCCCAGGGCGTAGATTATGCGAATCCGAAGTTAAAGGCTTTGGATTTGCAGTACGCTGATATTGACCCGTCAAAGAGTCTGTATCACCGTCTGGTGGCCCGTGGCCGTATACGTACGCTGTTCTCTGCGGAGCAGATCGAGCGTGCGACCACTGAGCCGCCGCGTGAGACGCGGGCGTTTTTGCGTGGTACTTTGATGGCGCGTTGGCCGGAGGAGATTCTGGGTATTAACTGGGATACGGTGTCTTGCCGTGGCAGGTATTCGAAGGATCTTACTCGTTTTACGATGATGGAACCGACCCGGTACGGTGCCGCCGCGGTGGAACCGCTGCTGGATGAGGTAAACCATTCGGATGAGCTGCTGAACCGGCTGCGCTAGTAGCATCCCCTAAACCCACATGAACTCATATTCTTCCCCGGGGCGAATACCCCCATTTGGAAGAGTGAAAACCACATAACCCACAGGTAGGGTGCATGAAGGTTCGGGTACTAAAAAAACCCTTACACCCCGCACCCGACACCACTAAAAACTTATTTGTCCACAACCGAAAACCCCTTGAGGAGAGAACCATGAGCCGCGAACGCATCAGCGCACAGCAGACCGAAACCACCGCAGCCGAGCAGGAGCAGGAACTGACCCTCGCCGCCTCCCACGTTGTCTCTGACGTGAGCGAGGTCGACGACCTGCTCGACGAAATTGACGGCCTGCTCGCTGAGAATGCTGAAGACTTCGTCACCGGCTTCGTCCAGAAGGGTGGCGAGTAACCGGCGCACCTGCACGCCGGGTCAGCATCATGGAACACCGTATTTTCGGCATTGAAAGCGAATTCGGGCTCAGCTACGTCCCGCATGGGCTCGGTCGGCTGAGCATCGAAGAATCCGCCGCTGCCCTTTTCAAGCCCGTCCTGGATCAGTGGCGCTCAACGAACGTTTTCCTACCCAACGGCGGTAGGCTCTACCTTGACGTGGGTTCGCACCCCGAGTACGCCTCCGCCGAATGCGGTAGCATTGACGAGCTACTCGCGCAGGAACGCGCCGGTGAGCTGCTTTTCGCTGATTTGGCGCGTACCGCCCGCAAGCGACTGCTCGCAGGCTCGGAGGGCCGTCCCCTTGACGGTGAACTGTACCTGTTCAAGAACAACGTGGATTCGGCGGGCAACTCCTACGGCAGCCATGAGAACTACCTGATTAGCCGCAAACTGCAGTTCAACGACCTGATTAAGCAGCTCGTGCCCTTCCTGGTGACCCGCCAGATTCTGGTCGGTGCCGGTAAGACCCACCCGAACGGCGGCCCGGTGCCCGGTTCGACCGACCCGGCGTCCAGCACGGGTGTGCCCTCGTACTCGTTCTCGCAGCGTGCCGACCATATTTGGGAGGCGGCATCCACCTCCACCTCGCGCGCTCGCCCGCTCATTAACACGCGTGACGAGCCGCACGCGGACGCTTCGAAGTTCCGCCGCATGCACGTCATTAATGGTGACTCGAATATGGCGGAGCCGACGACCCTGCTGAAGATTGCCAGCACCGACCTGGTGCTGCGCATGCTGGAGGATCGCTTCCCGGTCACGAGCCTGGATATTGTGTCTGTTCCGGCGGCTCTGCGAGCTATCAGCCACGATCTGACCGGCACCGCGACCTTCGAAACCACCGACGGTAAGTACTACACGGCGTTGAGCGTTCAGCGTCACTACTTGGACGCCGCCCGTCAGTATGTGGAACAGTACGGCGTGCACCACCACCATACGGAATACGCCCTGGACCTGTGGCAGCGCACCCTGGATGCTATCGAGTCCGGCGACTACAGCAGCATTGATACTGAGATTGACTGGGCGATTAAGAAGAAGCTTCTGGATGCGTACATTGCCCGTGCCCGCGCGGCCGGTCAGCCTGCCGATTATGCGAGTGCCCGCATCCGTCAGCTGGACTTGGCGTACCACGACATTGACCCGGAGCGTAGTGTCTTCCATGCGTTGGTTCGTCGCGGTGCGGTCAAGCGCATCCTGCCCGAGGGCGTTGCGGAGACGGCTAAGACTCAGCCGCCGAACACTCGCGCTACCCAGCGTTCGCGTTTCATTAACGCGGCGGTTGCGGCGGGGGAGCAGTTCACCGTGGATTGGGTGCATCTGAAGCTCAACGCCTACCCGCAGCACACGCTGGTGTGTAAGGACCCGTTCGCTACCGGCAGCGAGGAGCTGGAGGAGGTGCTGAGCCTGCTGGCGTCTAAGGAGCGTCAGCATCAGGAGGCAGCATTCCCGCCGCCCTGCTAAACAGCGCCGCTAAAGCCCCGGGCTCGCCACACCACGGCACGGTGTGTTCCCGCCCAAAGTTCCCAGCGCACCCCGCGCCGCGACACAGCCTGAACACAGCTACGTGCCGTAGCATAAAACAGCTAAACCTATACCTGTAAACTGTTCTGTGGCACACGGGCACTCATACGCCCCACTCTCACAGAAAACCCCAGAGGATAACACTATGACCAAACGCTCTAAGCTCACTATTTTCGGTGCCAGCACGGCAGCTCTAGCGCTCGCACTGTCTGCATGTGGCGCACAGTCTAATAATGGCGACCTGTCCAAGGTGCAGTACACCCTGAAGAATGCGACCGCTGAGCCTGAAGCGTCCTTCGCAACTCCCTTCGCCGCTTCTAGCCCCTCCGCGTACGTGATTGAGGAAGGTAACGGCGACTCCATCAACGATGGTGACTACGTGCTTGTTGAGGCTGCCGTATTCAACGGCACCGACGGCAAGCTCAACGGTTCCACTTACTCCAGCGAGCCGATTCTGCTACCGGTTAACGATCAGCTGAAGAAGGCTGCACCGCAGGTGTACGAAACCCTCAAGAAGATTAAGGTTGGCGGTTCCTTCTCGTACACCACCAACGTTCTGCAGCAGCGTAGCACCGCGGGCGTGACCACTACGACCGCTTCGCCCGGTACCGCAACTAACGTTGAGGTGTACACCGTGAAGACGAAGCTGCCCAAGTACGCAACCGGTAAGGCTATTGAGGCTGACCCGTCGCTGCCGTCCTTCACGCTGGACGAGTCCACCGGCAAGGCTGACATCAAGCTGCCTGACTCCAAGCAGGAATACACTGAGCTGGTCTCGAAGAACCTCATTGAGGGCGAGGGCGCTGAAGTCAAGGAAACCGATACCGTCTACGTGCGCTACATTGGCGTGAAGTACTCTGACGGTAAGGTCTTTGACAACAACTACGACGCTGCCACCCCGACGGGCATCTCCCTGCAGGGTGTTATCAAGGGCTGGACCCAGGGCCTGAAGGGCAAGAAGGTCGGTTCCCGCGTTGAGCTGATTATCCCGGCGGATCTGGCGTACGGTAACGACGCCGGCGGCTCTAAGCCTTCGGGCACCCTCGTGTTCGTGGTTGATATTCTGGGAGCGGAGGAGAACCCGCAGACCTTGCAGCGTGCTCAGGCAGCTTCTAGCGCGGCTGCTGCGCAGGCGAGCGCCTCGGCAACCGCTTCTGCGACCGCAACCCCGGTAGCTACCGCTTCGGCTACCGCGCAGTAGCCCGGTACCCACGTTTTACGTCACATTTTTATACCGCGCTCGCCGCTTATATGGCTTAGGCGGCGGGCGCACCCACTATTTCGATGTATTTCGAACCAATCAAAGGAGACACCCATGTCTTTCGGTCAGCGTAACCTCGACCGCGAAAAGCCTGAAATCGATTTCCCCGAGGGCGACGCGCCCACCGAGCTGGTCATCACCGACCTGATCGAGGGTGCAGGCGCTGAGGTTGTTGCCGGCTCCCGCGTGCTCACCCACTACGTTGGTGTGGCATTCTCCACCGGTGAAGAGTTTGACGCGTCCTGGAACCGCGGCGAGCCGCTGCCGTTCCAGGTGGGCGTTGGCCAGGTTATCCGCGGCTGGGATGAGGGTCTGCTCGGCATGAAGGTCGGCGGCCGTCGTCGCCTGGAGATTCCCGCCGACATGGCGTACGGTGACCGCGGCGCAGGTTCGGTCATTAAACCCGGTGAGTCCCTGATTTTCGTGGTGGACCTGCTGGACGTCCGCTAAGGACTAGCCAGGTTCTCGCATAAGAGACATCTAGCCCGGTGCTTTCTCCCGATTGTGGGAGGGGCACCGGGCTTTTGCCTGCCCGACTTTATGTACCGGGTTTTGTGTACCGTGGTTTTGGGCGTCGGGCTATCAGCGCATCCGCGAGATTTTATACCCGCGTATTTCTCCCTCAGCCACCCCATACGCTACGTAAGTGCTGCGGAACACACAGGTTATGATGGAATCATGTCCACCGCAGCTCAGCTTTACATGACTCTTCACCGCCTCGCCACCGCCGCCGAGACACCCGACACCGCAACCCGAACCCAGGGCATCAGCCGCAACGAGCTACTGACCCTGCTCGGTATTAGCACACGCGCTAACGGCTCCCTCAACGAGGCCCAGGAACGCGCCTTTGAACGAGCCAAGCAGACCCTGCGTGATGCCGGCGCGCACATCACCCACGTGACCACGGATCTGGGGGAGCGCTACCGCCTCGAACCCAGCAACGCCGCAAAGCTGCCCGCCTGGAACCCCACTGCTGAGGAGTTCCGCCTCATCAACACCATCCTGCGAGGCTGGGAAGGCACCGAGCTACAAGATGATGCCTACCGCATCCTGCGTAAGATTGCGCTCACCAGCAAGAACCTCACTGACGAGGCACTCGCCGCAGCGAAGATCCAGGACCCGAAGACCGGCAAGCGTCAGCGCGCGAAGAACCTGCACACCTACCGTGAGCCCCTTCAGCGCATTTACTTTAGCGATAACCCCCACCTAAATGAACTGTTTACCGCCTACGCGGAGCGTAAGACGGTCACGTTCACCTATCAGACGGCTGCCGGTGCAACCCGTATGCAGGAGAAGGTCAGTGTTGCCGGTATTGGTTACCGTTACGGCACCTGGTACTTCGTCGGGTACTACACCGAGAGTGCGGAACGTAAGGAGTACACATTCCGTGCTAGCCGTATTCAGAAGCTCACGATGCTCTCGCGTATCGATTCGACCCCCATCAACACGACGTTCAACGCTAAGAACTGGCTAGAAGACATCAGGGGATACGAAGAGTACCTGTCCGTCGTGGAGGTCAGCGCCGATTCCACACTTTCGGAGCCTTTCACTGTGCCCTCGTACGGCACGATTGATAGCGCTGTGGCGGCAACCAGCTACAGCTGTGTGATTGAGCCGCCCGCTGAATCAGACTCTGCTGATTCGAGCTCCGATGCTGCCTCTACCCGCCAGCGTGACAGCTACGCCGCCCAGCAGCAGCTCTTGCGCACCCTCACCGCCCTGCACAGCGGCGCAGTTGAAGACCCCGGCACCTGGGCAGATATCAACCAGCGCAACCGTAACAACTCCCTCGACGACCTTGTGGACCTGCTCCTGGGTCTGCACCGTGCCGACCGCTGGGCGAGCGCCCACGATGAGGCACCCATGCCGTTGAACCAGCTCAACGCCCTCTACAGCGTGGACACCGACAAGAACCGTGCCCTCGGCAAAACCATTGCCGAGATTTTCGCTCAGGTAGACACATCTCCTTTCAACACTGTTCCCTTCGAGTCTGACCCCAAGGACCCGGACGCCCTCAAGCCCACCTACATTAACCTGCTACCGGACTTTGGCGGCGCCACCCCGAACACGCTACTGAACTACGCGCGCCTTACTGACACTGAGCTCGCGATTCTTATCTTTACCCTCTCGGCCGCAGATATTCTGCACCAGGCGGATGCGCGTCTGGGCACTATCCGTGTGGCGCTCGCCGCCGCGTACCCGAACGCGCCCGTTTATGCGCAGCACCTGTGTTTTGCCCCGGAGGACCCTTTGCTGCAGGAGGCGACTGCCGCCCTGAGCAGCGGCAACGCCGTGACTATTGGATACGGTACCTCTGAGCGTGCCGCGGATCGTCTGGTGGACCCGTATGCGTTGGTGTTGCACCGCGACCACATGTATCTGCATGCGTGGTGCCGTACCGCTGAGGAACGCTACTATACCGCGCGCGGTGAAGAGGTCCCTGAGTATGCACCTGAGGCTTTTGCTAACGCAGCCACCGGGGAGGTTGCAGGCAACGAGGCGGGGGAGAAGCCCCCTACTTTCTGGCGTAACTTCCGCCTCACCCGTATCAACCATATTCACGAGGCGGGTGAGGGTCGTACCCACCCGGTCACCGGTGACACTGTCCCTCATTGGCACGCACAACAGCACAACACTCAGAGCAACCCCTTTGCTGAGTTGCGGATTCATCCGACCGAACATATTCCCAGCGGTGAGCCGCTCGATACTCTCACCACAACGTACATGCGCCGAAGCACCCACCACGTGAAGAAGGCTTCACGCACCCAATACGTGCGCATCCACTACTACAACAATGCCCACGGCGCTGGCGATAAGAACATCCTCGACACCGTCATCGCGCACCGAGGTGCCCTCGAATTGGTCGGTCCTGCCCACCTGCGCGCGGCGCTGCTTGACCAGTTGCAAACCCTCAACGCGAGCAGCCGCAAGGGTGCGCCCACAGGTGCGCCCGCAGAAAAATAGCACTTCACCCACTAGCAAAAACACCCTAAAAACCCTTTCAAGGAGCCAAAACATTAACCTAATACTTGTATAATGGTGCTCATGTCTTGGTGGTTCTGGATTTTGCTATGGGGCGCGCTCATCATCTGCTCGCTCCTCTATTTGGCATGGTTCACCTACAAAGCACTCACTCGCGGTTTCACACTCCTTGACGAAACCGTAACCTGGGTCGAGTCCATCGAGGGACAATTCGACGCAGCGCAAGCGAACGCAAGTCGAAAACTCCCACGAGACACCACCCTCGGGGTATTCACACCCATCACCGAGGCATACAATAACTACGAACAAGGTAAGCAGACACGCAGGTCTGAGCGGATCAAGCGACGGGTCTCCCGACGAGATCGACTCGGCCAACCTCAAAACATCGGAGACCTGCTTTAACTAGAAAGGCACACCATGGGCCAGATTTTCAGCCACCCCGCGACCATCATCGTCGTTATCCTCCTCATCGTCCTCCTCTTCGGCGCACCCAAGCTGCCCGGCATGGCACGTAGCCTCGGCCAGTCCATGCGCATCTTCAAGACCGAAGTTGAGGGCCTGAAGAACGACTCCAAGAAGGACCCCCGCGCGAAGGACGGCGAAGAGGTCGTCACCGCTGAGGTCGTAGACAACGGCAAGACCGAAACCAAGTAACGGTCCCGCCCCAACGCACCAAACCCGTGCCAGCCCACCGGCCGGCACGGGTTTTGCGGCACCACCTCATAAACACCCCACCAGACCCCTCAGCCGAATCACACACGGCACCGACACCCAGAGGACACCACGTGGCAACACCCGACCAGGACGTGCGCAACCGCAAACTCAACCCTGAAGCGCGCATGGAACTCAAGGAACACCTACGCGAATTCCGCGACCGCCTCATCAAAGCGGCTATCGCAACCATCATCGCAGCCATCATCGGTACGGTCTTCCTCTACCAGCCTTTCATTGAAATGATCTCTGCGCCCCTGCAACAGATCAATTCAGAAACCGGCCGCAACGCAAACCTGAACTACGGTAGCGTCGCATCTCCTTTCGACCAGCTGCTTAAGGTCGGTATGTACATTGGCCTGGTCATCGCTTCTCCCGTCTGGCTCTACCAGGCACTGCGATTCCTGCTGCCGGCACTGCACACCAAGGAAAAGAAGTACCTCTTCGGCTTCCTCACCGCATCTATTTTCGCGTTTGCCTGCGGTGTCGCCATCTCCTACTTCACCCTCCCCGGCGTGGTCTACGCACTGCTGAAGTTCACCCCCGTCAACGAAAGTAACTACATTGACGCGGGCGTGTACATCTCCTTCATCCTGAAGTTCGTTGTGACGTTCTCCTGCGCCTTCATCATCCCGGTGATCCTGGTCGGCATTAACATGCTGGGCCTGATTCGCGGCACCACCATTTTGAAGGCTTGGCGTTGGGTTGTCGTGCTCGTTGCCGTTATCGCAGCGCTGACCGCACCCGGTAGCGACATCATGATGATGTTCGTGCTCATGGCACCGCTGCTGATTTTCTTCTTCGCAGCAATCGGCATCTGCATGATTAACGACAAGCGCCGCGACCGCAAGCTTGCCAAGCTGGCGCAGGGTTCAGATCAAGCAAGCTTGAACACCGCAACCAGCAGTCAAGACCTGGCGAAGATGGGTTACTTTGAGGAAGAGAAGACTTCCTAACTAAATAGAGTTTGCTTTGAGCAACGTCGCTGCAACGGGCGGGATACAGAGAACCTGTATCCCGCCCCTTTTCGCATGTTCCACAAAACCGCATCCCTCTCGCACGCCACCGATGCGCTCGCTGTTCGCCCATACCGGATTAGTACCCGTGCAGGATGCTTTCTGGAGACTCGCGGCAGGCGAACCGTTACACTGGACATACTATGAGCAAGCACCACGCACAGCACACATCCGACGCACACACTTCTAACGCACAGACTCCGGCGCAGCACACCGACTACGCTGCCGCCTACACCACATCCCGAGAGCGCGCCGCCTACGCAAAGACTACCCTCGGCGCTTTTGAGGCGTCCCTAGATTTTCCGCTGGATGATTTTCAGCGTCAGGCGTGTGCCGCCGTGGAGGCGGACCGCTCCGTCCTCGTTGCCGCACCCACCGGTGCCGGTAAGACCATTGTGGGTGAATTCGGCATATACCTGGCGCTACGCCGCGGCATGAAAGCGTTCTATACGACCCCCATTAAGGCGCTGAGCAACCAGAAGTACCACGACTTTGTGCGCGCGTACGGTGAAGATTACGTGGGTCTGCTGACCGGCGATACGAGCATCAACACGGAAGCACCCGTGGTCGTGATGACCACCGAGGTCCTGCGCAACATGCTCTACGCCAACTCGACCACACTAACCGGCCTAGGCTACGTGGTGATGGATGAGGTGCACTACCTCGCGGACCGTTTCCGCGGCGCAGTATGGGAAGAGGCAATTATTCACCTTCCCGAGCATGTAAACGTTATCTCTCTATCGGCGACGGTGTCGAACGTTGAGGAGTTCGGCGCGTGGCTGGATACGGTACGCGGCGGCACGGACATTATTGTTTCTGAGCACCGTCCGGTGCCCCTGTGGCAGCACATGATGGTCGGTCACCGTGTGGTGGACCTGTTCGTACCCGAAGACAACTCCGCACAGGGCAAGACCCAGGAGCCGGAGGAGAAGCTCTCCCGCAAGCAGGCGAAGAAGGCACAGAAAGCTAAGCAGCGCGGAACAACCGTAGAGTCGGGCACCAACCCCCTGCTGGCCGGTCTGCGCCTAAACCCGCAGCTGAAAGCGCTACGCCCCGGCTTCCGTTCCGCACCGGGCCGTGGACGTTACGGCGGCAAGCGTGAACGTTTCCGTCACCGTCGTGAGGGCTGGCTGAATGAGACATTCAGCAGCGGCGCAAACCGTCGCGATGGCTTCAATAATAATCATTTCAGTAACGACCGGGACTTTGATGCGCGCGGTGAGCAGAAGCCCCTGCGCCCGCAGCGCATTACCCGCCCCGAGATGGTGCGCGCCCTCGACAAGCAGGGACTGCTACCGGCCATTTGCTTTATCTTCTCCCGTGCCGGTTGCGACGGCGCAGTCAGCCACTGCGTATCCGCCGATATTACACTGACCACCCCTGAACAGCAGCAGACCATCCGCGCCTACATCGCGGAAGCAACATCCCACCTAGACACCCGCGACCTGAACACCCTCGGCTACTACGAGTGGCGTGACGGCCTCATTCGCGGTATCGCCGCACACCACGCCGGCTTACTGCCACTGTTCAAGGAGGTTGTAGAAACCCTCTTCGCACAAGGCCTCATCAAGCTGGTCTTCGCCACCGAAACCCTCGCACTGGGCATCAACATGCCTGCACGCACCGTCATCCTGGAGAAGCTCACCAAATACAACGGCGAATCCCACGTGGACATCACCCCCGGTGAATACACCCAACTAACCGGACGCGCCGGCCGCCGTGGCATCGACATCGAAGGCCACGCGGTTGTCATGTGGCGCCCCGGCATGTCCCCGGAACACGTGGCAACCCTTGCCTCAACCCGCACCTACCCGCTGAACTCTTCATTCCGCCCCACCTACAATATGGCGGCAAACCTCATCGCCTCCTACGGCGCCGAACGCACCCGCAAAATCCTGGAATCCTCCTTCGCACAGTTCCAGGCAGACAAATCGGTCGTGGGCGTCGCCTCCCGCGTACGCAAAAACGAAAACGCCCTCGAAGGCTACCGCGAAGCAATGGCATGCCACCTGGGCGACTTCACCGAGTACGTCCAGCTCAGCCGCCACATCGCCGAACTGGAAAAGAAGGCATCCAAGAGCAACGAACGCCACGCACGCGCGCAGGCACACCACAGCATCCAGCAGCTATTGCCGGGCGACATCATCTACATTCCACATGGCCGCTCCCGCGGCTACGCAGTCGTCGTCACCCGCTCCGATTCGCACGCCGACCCGCGCATCGGTATCGTTACCGAGGACGCGCACCAGCGCACCGCCTCAACTCGCGACTTCGAAGGCGCCATCGAACCGGTCTCACGCATCAAAATCCCCAAGCGCCTGAGCCTCAAAACCGCCAAGGAACGCCGTGATACCGCAAGCCGCATGCGCCAGGCACTCTACGACGGCCGCGCCCCTCGAGCGCTCGCGCAGCAGAACATCCCGACTCGTCAGAACAGCGTTGACGCACAACTGGAGGCTCTGCAGGCTCAGCTGCGTAACCACCCGTGCCACGGCTGCTCCGACCGCGCGAACCACATGCGTTGGGCTGAGCGCTGGCAGAAGCTCAACTCTGAAACGGAAGGGTTGCGCCGTCAGATTGCCCGCCGCACCAACACGATCGCGCAGGTCTTCAACCGCATTGCGCGCCTGCTGGAAAGCTACGGCTACGTCGAGCGCACCGCGGATAACGAATTATCGCTAACTACCGGCGGCCAGGCTCTGCGCCGCATCTACGGCGAGCGCGACCTGCTGACCGCTCTGTGCCTAGACGCGCACTTCCTCGATGGACTGGAACCCGCCGCCATCGCGGCAACCGTTGCCGCACTGACCTACCAGGGTAAGCGCGACGCGGTGGAATACCTGGCTCACTACCCGCACCCGTCCCTGCGCGCACCCATTGCGACGATTACGCAGCGCCTCGCCGACCTGAACGCAGCTGAGGAACAGTTCAAGGTCACCCCGACCCCGACATGCGACTTCGGTCTGGTCGAACCCATGTACGCCTGGGCGAACGGCGCGCACCTCGCAAAGGCAATCGAGGACACCGGCCTTGCCGCCGGCGACTTCGTGCGCTGGGCAAAGCAGGTACTGGACGCACTGGACCAGATCGCGCACATCCGCTCACTGGACCCGGTGATTCGCGCCCGCTGTGAAGAGGCGATTGAGGCGGTCCGCCGCGGTGTGGTCGCCCTGGACGTCTAACCCGCACCTCAGTGCTACACCGTACCCAACCGGTTCGGGCTACCACCCCCGCCACTGTGCATTGTTCTGCATCATCTAAGTTCCCCCTCATCTAAGGACGAACGAACTACCGTAGGTAGCGGGGGTGCTTCTATACTCAAATGAGATGCTCAGCTGAGCTACGCGGGCACAACTGAAGTACCCGCCCTCGTGTGCGCTTTCGGCGCGCCTCAACGGTGAAAGGATTCTAATGTCTACCCGTATTTTTGTAGATGGTAGCGTGTACAGCCCGGTCGACCCGTACGCAACCGCAATGCTAGTCGAAGACGGATTCGTCCGCTGGGTTGGTTCCGATTCAGGCGCACGTTCAATTGCTGACGAGTCAGCTACCATCACCGAACTTGACGGCGCCTTACTAACCCCCGCCTTCGCGCGCGCACTGGCACCGGTCACAGGCAAGGAAGCACCCGAAATCCTCGACTACCTGCAGGCATACCGCGCAGCCGGCTACCACACGCACACCCTACTCGCCGGCATGGAGGACGTCCCCGACCTCGTCTCCGCTCTCAGCTACTACAGCGCCGAACACGGCACACCCGACATCCGCTTCATCCTCAACGCCACCGGCATTGAGACCGACGAACTAATCAGTGCCATCAAGGCACTACGCCCCCTCACCGAAGGCGAACGCGCCGTCAAGGGCCTGCAGCTGGTCGGCATCTTTGTCGCACCCACCGAGGCCCCCGCAGCAGCGCAGGTAGCCGAAGACGCCGCACTCCTGCTCTCTATAGATGCATCCACCGGCTTCACCACCGCAGCCGATGCCGCACTCACCGTACGCAAAAACCACCCCTGGCTGTCCATACGCCTCGACGCAGCAATCAGCACCCCGCAAGACCCCGTCACCGACGAATACCTCACCAAACTGGCAGAAGCACGCATCAACCTCGGTCTGAGCGTCTGCGAACCCGAAGAAGATGAAGCAGCCAGCGACACCGTCCAGGCACTCCTCGCACACGCTGGGGGAGAGGCGCGTGAGTCGGTAGCCTCCGTAGCACGCCGCGCAAACGCAGTTGGCACCTCCATTGCGCTCGGCTCTGACACTCAGCTCTACGCACCCGGCACCTGGTCCCTCATCCGCGAACTCGTCAACGACGAACATGGCATCTCCGCCCGCAGCGCCTTCGCCGCCCTCACCCGCGGCGTATACCGCCTAGCACACGAAGAAAACCCCTTCACCGGCCAGCTAACCCCCGACACCCCCGCATACGTAGCACAGTGGCGCGTCGAAGCCCTCATGGTCCAGGCGCCCGACTCCCGCGTAGCATCGTGGAGTACTGACCCTCGCGCTCGCATTCCGCTGCTTCCGGTGCTGGATGAGCATGTGGAACTGCCCGTCCTGGAATCTATTTACACTGAAGGTAAATAATTTTTAGCTTGTCAACACTTTTTTAGGCGGTTTAGAGCAGTGGAGGCCCCCAATGGTTCAGTTGCTCAAATGTTTACCCGGTATAATAGATACCTAAACTGCCTGTTTTATATGCACCTGTGAGGGAGTAATATGCGCGTTCTAACTGTCATCCCAACGTATAACGAGAAGGAGAACCTGCCCATCGTGGTAGAGCGTCTTCGCAAGGCAGCACCCGAGGTGGATATTCTCGTGGTGGATGATAACAGCCCCGATGGTACCGGTCAGATTGCTGATGAGCTATCAGCTAAGGATTCCCAGATTCACGTTCTGCACCGCACCGTTAAGGACGGTCTGGGTGGCGCATACCTCGCTGGCTTCGATTGGGGCCTTGAAGCAGGCTACGACGTTCTGATTGAGATGGACGCTGACTGCTCGCACCAGCCTGAGCAGCTTCCTTCTCTGGTTCGTGCTGTGGAGGCAGGCGCTGACCTGGCTATTGGTTCGCGTTACGTTCCCGGCGGCAAGACCAAGAACTGGCCGGCTCACCGCCAGATTCTCTCTCGCGGCGCTAACCTGTACACCCGCCTGATTCTGGGTACCTCCATTAAGGACATCACCGCTGGTTTCCGTGCGTACCGTCGTGAGGCCCTGCAGCGTCTGAACCTTGAGGGTATCGACTCGAAGGGCTACGTATTCCAGGTTGATCTGGCGTGGCGTTCTGAGCAGGCTGGCCTGAACATTGTTGAGGTTCCGATTACTTTTGTTGAGCGTGAGATTGGCGCTTCGAAGATGGACGGCAACATTATCTTTGACTCTATGTCTAAGGTGACTCGCTGGGGCATGGCTAACCGCGTTCAGAAGCTGAAGAAGGCCCTGGGCAAGTAAGCCGGTAGCTTTTTGCGCAGATGCTTCTCGCGCCTAAGCTTTAAACGAAAGATAGAGGCGGATACGTAACGTATCCGCCTCTATCTTTTTACGCTTTGTGTAGCGCTCTTTCCTGGCTCATGTACCGACGGAGTCAGCACCAAAACGGGGTGGAAGCCCACTAAAGTGCGAGTTGCTCTTAGCGGGCTTCTACAGCGTTTCTACAGCATGTCTACGGTGCTTTTAGAGCGCGTAGTGCTTGCGGTAGTATTCCAAGCGGCCTTCCAGAGTCTTTTCCAGCTCTTCGATGCTACGACGTTCCATGAGCATATCCCAGTGGGTACGTGCGGGCTTCCCCTCTTCGGCGTCTGCGGTGGAGTCGCCGTTGACGAGGTAGGCTTCCTTACCGGACTTTGCGGTCCATACCGAGGGGATTTCTGCTTCTGCCGCGAAGGTCACGAAAACGCGGTCACCGTCTGCGGTACGGTATTCGACGCGCTGGCGGGGCGCGGGCTGTACGTTCGATTCGGTTTCCATCGACTGGGAACCCAGGCGCATACCGCGCAGGCTACGATCGCTCATTTTTCCTCCAGTGTCGTCGGGTGCGCTCTTTGGCGCTTTAGGCGTAACGTTGGGCGGGGGAGAGCTATTCCCTCGAACGTTTACAAAACATCTATTATATCGGTAATAGTCTCCACCCGCCCAGCGTGGTGGTGTTTATTCGGCGTGATTTTTGGTAATTCACGCCTTTTTATGCGTTAGATTTCGCGTTTAGCTGTTGATGCCGTAGCTTCCGGATGCCTGCGGTGCGCTCTTGGGTGCCGCCGCTTCAGGCTTCTTCGGTGCGCCTGCCAGGTCGGATGCGGGCAGGGTGCCAAATGCGTTGCCCAGACCGCGCAGTGCATCGCCGAGTTCGGTCGGGATGAACCAGAGCTTGTTGGCGTCACCTTCGGCGAGCTTGGGCAGGGTCTGCAGGTACTGGTAGGTGAGCAACTGCTGGCTGGGGTTGGATTCGTGGATTGCCGCGAATACCTTCTGCACGGCTTCTGCTTCACCGTTTGCCCGCAGGATTGCGGACTGTGCGTCACCTTCTGCACGAAGGATCTGTGCCTGTTTTTCACCCTCTGCACGCAGGATGGCTGCGCGGGATTCGCCCTCTGCGGTCAGAATGTCGGACTGCTTCTGGCCTTCTGCGGTGAGGATTGCGGCGCGGCGGTCACGCTCTGCACGCATCTGCTTCTCCATGGAGTCCTGAATGGATGCCGGGGGCTGGATTTCCTTGATATCCACGCGGGAGACGCGCAGGCCCCAGCGTCCGGTGGTCGAGTCGAGTACCCCTCGCAGCTCCGCGTTGATCTGGTCGCGGGAGGTGAGGGTCTGCTCCAGGTTCAGGCCACCGACGACATTACGCAGAGTTGCGCTGGTCAGTTCATCCACGGCGCGAATGTAGTTGGTAATTTCGTAGGTCGCCGAGCGGGGGTCGGTGACCTGGAAGTACACGACGGTGTCGATGCCGACCACGAGGTTATCTTCGGTGATCACAGACTGCGAGGGGAAGGAAACGACCTGTTCACGCAGGTCAATCAGGGGCAGCACACGGTCAATCACGGGGATGACGATGTGCAGGCCGGGGTGGAGAACGGCGTGGAACTTACCCAGTCGTTCGACGATGCCGGCTCGTCCCTGCGGGATAACGCGCACGGTCTTTGCGAGCATCGTCAGTACAAAGAGAATGAGTAGGACTGTCAAAATAAGGCTGATAGGCATTGCTTCTCCTTATGGGTGAGTTATATGGTGTGTTTTTGTATCTGAATCTGCTTCTAGAGCCGGTATTCAGATGGGTCTTAAGCGTAGGGGAGAGGCTCTACGATTGCAGTAGCACCCTCGATGGCTCGCACCCTCGCGTGTGATCCTGCAACAAGCGTTCCGGAGGCGGTGCGCGCCGTCCAAGTGTCGCCCGATAGTACCACCAAGCCGGTTTCACTAGTCACATCTTGAGTGACGCGCACCTCAGAACCAATGAGCGCTTCGGCATTAGTGACAGCTCCGGTGGCTGTTTTATTAAGTTTTTTCAGCAGCGGCGGGCGCAGACCAAGAACCAAAATCAGGCAGGTTACCACGAAAATAACGGTTCGAATCAACATGTTATCCACGAAGGGTGATATTGCTGCAGTGACGCCTGCACTAATTGCCAGCATGAGAAAGAACAGGTCGAGGCTGAGCATTTCTATGACGGCGAAAACGAGTGCGAGTGCGACCCAGAGTGTCCAGGGTGTCCCAAAAAGCCAATCCACGAGTTTTCTCCTTTGATGTACATCAACCGGCGTGGTTGACACTAAATCTGTACACGAGGCAATGACACCTTCGTGATGCGGGGTATATCCATTATTCCAGGTGGATTGAGTACTGTCGACGGTTCTGGTGACCGGGTGAGGTTAATACATGAACTGTTAAGACTTTATTTAGATACGGGGAATCTTGGGTTCATTCTAGACCTCCCTAAAAAGCCGATAATATACATTATGTAAAGTAAACCTATTTTTCACTACCCCACCGGCTGCCCACCGATGGTTTATACGCTCTAGCTGGCACGGACCAAACCGGGGCTCCTGATAATGAAACTGTTGCGACTGCACTGTTCCATGCGGGAGCTCGGGATCCGCACCCCTCGCATCTTTCTCTGCGCTCAGCGCACCTCAGCCAGCCGTACACTCACATGCTCCGAACCTCTGACTCCTCAGTACGTCCCGTTAAACGACAAACACCCGAGACAAGCTCACACCATTCAGTGCGCCCCATCTCGGGTGCCTATCATCAGCTACTAGGCTTCTTTATTCTGCATGCTTGGAGCTGAACTCTACCCAGGCATTGAGCACGCGCTCCGCTGCACCGGATGCAATAGATTCGCGTGCATCAGCCAAAGCCTGCGTGAAGCGGGCCTCAAAGCTTTCGCCGTTGGTCGGGCGGTACGCGACCAGGCCAGCGGCAGCGTTCATCATCACAGCATCGTGAATGGCACGCAGCGGGCTCTTCGGGGCCTCGCCCTCCCCCGCCAAAATTGCACGGAAAACGCCCGCGTTGTACTCGGCGTCGCCGCCACGCAACTGCTCCAGCGGTGCGTTCTGCAGACCATACTCGGTCGGATCAAAACGGTACTCGGTCAGTTCACCGTCTACGGCCTCCCACAGGCAGCTCGTGGTGGCGATGGTCAGCTCATCCAGGCCGTCATCACCACGGAAAATCAGGGCGTGATCTCCGCGCTCCGCGAAGACGTGAGCCATCTTCTCAGCCATGACCGGGTTAGCAACACCGATAGCTGAGGACTTCACGCGAGCCGGGTTCGTCATGGGACCCAGGTAGTTGAAAGCGGTCGGAATGCCCAGCAGGCGGCGAGTCGGGCCCACGTGGCGCATTGCCGGGTGGAAGGTCATCGCAAACAGGAACGTGATGCCGGTCTCGCGAGCGCATTCGGCGACTGCGGGAATGGGCATGTCGAGGCGGATTCCGAGGGCTTCGAGGACGTCTGCGGAGCCGGATTTGGAGGTGGATGCACGGTTGCCGTGCTTGACGACGGTGGCGCCGGTGCCTGCGATGACGAGGGCTGCCATGGTGGAGATGTTGACGGTGTTTTGCTGGTCGCCGCCGGTGCCGACGATGTCTACGGCGTGGGGGTCGATGTCGACGGTTTCGGCTTTGGCGATCATGCCGGCTGCGAGTGCGCCGAGTTCTTCGGGGGTTTCGCCTTTGGAGTGGAGGGCGGTGAGGAAGGATGCGAGGATCGGCTGTTCGGTTTGGCCGGTCATGATTTGGTCCATTGCCCAGGCGACTTCGGTGTCGGTGAGGTTTTGGTGTTTGACGAGCTGGTTGAGGATGTATTTCCAGGTGATTTCGTGCGTAGTCATGTGTTAAGTGTAAAACCCCCGCCGCGTATCTGCATGGTTGGTCGCAGTATGCGAGACGGGGGTTTGTTAGGCGTGTTGCGCTTTAGTGGCGCGGGTGGGTGCCTTCGGTTTAGTGGAAGGAGTCACCGCATGCGCAGGAGCCTGCTGCGTTGGGGTTGTCGATGGAGAAGCCCTGCTTTTCGATGGTGTCTTCGAAGTCGATGGTGGAGCCGTCGAGGTAGGGTGCGCTCATCTTGTCGACGATGACTTCTACACCGTCGAAGTTGCGGACTGCGTCGCCGTCGAGGACGCGCTCGTCGAAGTAGAGCTGGTAGATGAGGCCGGAGCAGCCGCCGGGCTGGACGGCGATGCGCAGGCGCAGGTCGGTGCGGCCTTCCTGTTCGAGCAGGGTGCGGACCTTAGTCTGTGCTACTTCGGTGAGGTTGACGCCGTGGGTCGGCAGTTCGGTGGTGGTTTCACTCATTGGTGTTGTCCTTTTGTTTGGTTGGTTGCCCATGTGCGCCGCGTGTGGGTGCGTGTGGGCGTTTTAGCCTTCACGATACGCGCCCGGGTGTTTGATGTACAACCTAGGGTGTGCATAGTTCGCCGGGGGCGTGAGTGTTGGTGTGGGGGTTTGACATGTAATTCTGCTTCTAGAATACCGAAAAAGTGGGGGTTGGGGTGTGGGACCCTTCTCCCCCACTTTTTGTGGCTGTTTCTCCCCCGCGCTTCCTGAAACTTTCTATCCGAGTGGGTACTGGTTAGCGGGCGCGTTTAGCGGGCGCCGAGTGCGCTGAGCAGTAGCGCCTCCGCGAGGATTGCGTTCTTGAAGTCCGGGATGTAGAGGGACTCGTTGGCGCTGTGTGCGCGGGTGTCGGGGTCTTCTACGCCGGTGACGAGGATTTGTGCCTGCGGGAAGATGTCCTTCAGATCGGAGATGAACGGGATGGAGCCGCCCATGCCGGTCTGTACGGGTTCGATGTCCCATGCGGCGCGCATTGCGTCGAGGGCGGTCTGTGCGCCGTCTGCGTCGACTTCGGTGGCGAAGGGCATGCCAGAGTCAACGGCGGTGTAGTTCGTCTGTGCGCCGTGGGGTGCGTGTGCCTTGATGTGTTCGGCGAGTGCGCGGTGTGCGTTTTCGGGGTTGTCGCCGGGTGCTAGGCGGGTGCTGATGCGTGCGCGGGATACGACGGCGAGGGTGTTGGAGGAGGTTGCGATGGAGGGGATGTCCATGCCGATGACGGAGATTGCCGGCTGGGTCCACAGTCGGGAGGCAACGCTACCGGTGCCTGCCAGGGGTACGGTGTCAAGGATTCCGGAGTCGTTGCGGAAGTCTGTTTCGGCGTATTCGAGTTCGGGTTCGGGGGCGCGGTGTAGGCCTTCGACGGCTACGGCGCCGGTGGCGTCGTGCAGTGTGGCGATGAGCTGTGCCATGAGGGCGTGGGCGTCGAGCATGGGGCCGCCGAACATGCCGGAGTGGATGGCGTGGCTGCCGACGCGTACTTCGATGTCGCCGGATGCGACGCCGCGTAGGCTGGTGGTCAGTGCGGGTACGCCGGCGCGCCAGTTGGCGGAGTCTGCGACGACAATGTAGTCGGCGGACAATTCCTCACGGTAAGTGTTGAGGAAGGCGACGAAGGAGGGTGAGCCTGCCTCTTCTTCACCCTCAATGAAGAGCTTCACGCCGAGCTTGAAGTCTTCGCCGAGAGTTTCGTTGAGGGCTGCGAGCGCGGCGAGGTGTACGAGGATGCCTGCTTTGTCGTCTGCTGCGCCGCGACCGTAGAGGCGGTCACCCTTGCGGGTTGCGACGAAGGGGTCGGTGTCCCACAGCTCGAGGTCGCCGGCGGGCTGCACGTCGTGGTGGGCGTAGAGCAGGATGGTCGGGTAGCCTTCTGCGGCGGGGCGGGAGGCGATGACGGCGGGCATGCCCTGCTTTTCGGTGCCGTCTGCGGTGGTGTAGGTGGCGCGTTCGATGCGTACGTTGTCGAAGCCTGCCTTGGTTGCGAGCGCGGCGACTGCTTCGGCGCTGCGGTCTACTTGGGTGAGGTCGTGCGATTCCCAGGCGATGGAGGGAATGGCGACGAGCTCGGTGAGGGTCTGCAGGTTTGCTTCGAAGTTTTTGGTGACGGCGTCGCTCAGGGCGCTGTGGTGGGTGAATTCAGTAGTCATATTTCTACCTTACCCCCACCTTGGCCCTGTCTTGGCCCCGACCGCCGGGTGGTTGGGTTCGTTTCAGTTGCTGGTGTGGGCTTGTGGGGGCGGGTTTGGTGTGTGCCGTTCGGGTATGATGGGAGGGTGTTTGGTCGTAAGAAAGAGAAGGCTGAAGCGGAAGCTGTTCAGCCGCAGGTTGTAGAGGAGCCTCAGGCTCCGGTTAATCCGAAGTTCACCCCGAAGAAGGGCCGTCCTACTCCTTCGCGTAAGGAGCAGCAGGCGGCTCGTCGTCAGCCTCTGGTTGTTAATGACCGTAAGGAGGCGAAGGCTCGTGAACGTGAGGCGATGGCGAAGGCTCGTGAGCGTCAGAATGATGCGTTGATGGGTGGCGATCAGCGTTACCTGCCCGCTGTGGACCGTGGTTCGCAGCGCCGTTATATCCGTGATTATGTGGATGCGCGCCGTAACCTTGGCGATCTTATGCTGGCTGTGCTGCTGGTCCTGCTCATTGGTGGCTGGATTGCTCAGGGTGTGGCGGGTACGTCTTCTGCTGCGGCTCCGATTTATTACGGTTCCGTGTACGCAATGTATGCGCTGATGATTCTGTGGGTTGTTGACTACTTCATTTTGTGGCGTGGCTTGAAGAAGAAGCTGATTGCGAAGTTCGGCGAGGTTCAGCGTGGTTCTGGTATGTACGCGTTTAACCGTGTGATGATGATTCGTCGTATGCGCCGCCCGGTTCCGATGGTGAAGTACGGTGAGTACCCGCACTAAGTCTTAGTGCCTTATAGGTACTTGGGGAGAGGTCCTGAAGGTTCAGGCCTCTCCCCTATTTTTGTGTTCTTATTTTTATGTTCTTACATGAGGAGCCACATATGCTCCGAGAAGCTACTTCTTTGAAGGTTTCCGTATAGTCTCCAGTTTGAATTGAGTAATTTTCATTCAAGACCCAAGCGCGAATCGTCTTCCAAGCCGAAAATCGACTTGTCTCGATATCCCTATTCCGGTGCCTCAGGCTTGGGGTCATTCTGGGCGGTCCCTTTGAATCAGTAGGGCGGTACTCCCCATCCGGTGCCTTTGAGCCGCCCGAGTAGCAGCGGACAGTAGACGGGGTGGCACTCGCCGAAGGCGGCTCAGATGCTGAAGCCGACTCACTAGGCACGGCGGAGGCGGTGGCTGCCGCCTCATTATTCGCCTTCTGGCCACACACCGCGAGCAAGGCGCCAAGGCCCACGAGTGCGCCGCTACCCAGCAGGCGCGACAATTCAATGCTTTATACGTCAAATAACTATGCGTGCTATCGGCGGAATAGAGGGCACACAAAAAGGGGGCACCGCCTCCACCCCAACGGGTAGAGAACGGTGCCCCCTTTCAGCACGCAGAGTCAGCGCGACGGGAAGCATAACGCTCCCGCCTGCAAACCTTCTAGCGGCGAGCGCGGCGTAGCTTCACCAGGCCACGGTTAATGTGTGCCGCCCAGAGCGGCCCCTCATACAGGAACGCGGTGTAGCCCTGCACCAGGTCAGCGCCAGCGTCCAGGCGCTCCTGCACATCCTCGGCGGTGGTCACGCCACCAACGGAGATGATGGCGAGGTCGTCACCGATTTCACGCTTGAGCAGGCGCAACACCTCCAGGGAACGGGGCTTCAGCGGCGCACCGGAAAGGCCGCCAGAACCGATTTCCTTGACCTTGGTCATGTCGCTGGTCAGGCCCAGGCCTTCGCGGGCGATGGTGGTGTTGGTGGCGATGATACCGTCCAGCTTCAGTTCCTTCGCAAGGGCTGCCACCTCGATAACGTCCTCATCAACCAGGTCCGGCGCAATCTTCACGGTCAGCGGTACGTGGCGGTTGGGGCATACGCGGTCTGCCTCTTCACGCACGGCGGCAAGCAGCGGGCGCAGCGACTCGATAGCCTGCAGGGTGCGCAGACCCGGAGTGTTCGGGGAGGAGACGTTCACGACCAGGTAGTCTGCCTGCGGTGCCAGGGTGCGGGTAGAAATCAGGTAGTCCTCGATAGCGTTATCGAGCTCGACGACCTTGGTCTTGCCGATGTTCACACCAATGACGGGGCGTACGGCGCCGCGGTATTCGGTTTCGAGGTCTGCGCGGGCGGCGGCTACGCGCGGGCCTGCCGCTGCGGCACCGTCGTTGTTGAATCCCATGCGGTTGATGACCGCCTTATCTTCCACGAGGCGGAAGAGGCGCGGCTGCGGGTTGCCCGGCTGTGCCTGACCGGTGATGGTACCGATCTCGACGTGGCCGAAGCCGATACCAGCCAGCGCGGCAATGCCCTTACCGCCCTTGTCGAAGCCTGCAGCCAGACCGAACGGCGAGGGGAAAGTAATGCCCATGACGGTAGTTGCCAGTTCGGGTGCGGGCTGGAAGTACTTGCGCAGCGCGCGGGTGATGCCGACGTTGCGCAGGGTCTGAACGCCCCAGAAGCCGACGTGGTGTGCCTTCTCGGGGTCCATGCCTTTGAAGAAGATGTTGAAGAAGGTCGGGTAGATGCGCATTTATTCTCCCTAGTGTTGGAGGGTGTGGGTGGTTTATGGGGCTATGAGCCGGGCGTGCCGGGCCTGTATGTCTGGAGTTACTTGTTGTTGGCGACGGCGTCAACAGCGCCACCGTAGCGGCGGTCGCGGCGCGCGTACTCTTCGACAGCTTCCCAGAGGGTGCGGCGGTCAACGTCGGGCCAGAGCACGTTCATGAAAATCATCTCGGCGTAGGCGCTCTGCCAGAGCAAAAAGTTCGAGATGCGCTGCTCACCGGAGGAACGCAGGAACAGGTCAACGTCGGGCAGGTCAGGCTCGTCCAGGTATTTCTGGATGGTCTTTTCGGTAATGTTGCCGGGCTTGAGCTTGCCCGCCACTGCGTCCGCCGCGATAGCTGCCGCCGCGTCAGCGATTTCTGCACGGCCGCCGTAGTTCACGCACATGGTGAGGGTGCAGACGGTGTTATCGATGGTTTCACGCTCGCAGTGTTCGAGCTCTTCAATGACGTTCTTCCACAGCTTGGGTCGGCGGCCAGCCCAGCGGATGCGCACACCCCAGGTCTTGAGGGTTGCCAGCTGACGCTGCAGCACCTCGGTGGAGAAACGCATAATGAACGCAACTTCGCTGGGTGAGCGCTTCCAGTTTTCGGTGGAGAACGCGTAGGCGGTCACGTACGGGATGCCCATTTCGATAGCGCCCGCAACGACATCCAGCAGTGCCGCCTCGCCGGCGCGGTGGCCCTCGGTGCGGGGTAGGCCGCGTTCGTTGGCCCAGCGTCCGTTACCATCCATGACAACAGCAACATGCTGCGGAATGAACTTCTTCGGAATCGGCGGCGGGGTTGCCCCGGTGGGGTGTGCGGGCGGGGGTACGGGCTGGGTGCGTGCCATATGTGCCTTCCTTCCCTGGCGGGTTCTCCCCCGGGGGTCGTTTGCCTAGATATGCGCCAGATATAAACCTGGTGTGCTGTTAGCTATTTTACCGTGACACAGCGCGCATGGGCGGGTGCTTCGGGGGTTATTTTGCGTCCTGGTTGACCCATATTTGACGCACCCGTGTGCATCTGCGCTGTACCGACTGTTCCGGGTGGGTTCTGGCGGGTCTTTGCTATGCCGACCGGTCTTTACTGAGCCAATTTTTACTGCCCCGGTTTTACGGTGCAGGATTCTCCGCTTCGAGGGCACTCGCCGTTTTGAGGGGGTGTTCAAGCAGGTTCTGGGTGGTTTTCAGGTAGAGTCCCAGAACTTTGGAGGCAACCGGCACGGGTGCGGTGTCAATCGTCGCCCAGGCGCGCGGATCCGCCGATGCGGTGGCGAGCGCATAGCCGAGCTCTTCGGCGCGCAGGCCGGTTAGGGGTGTGTCGGTGGCGGGTGCGCATTGGGGGCAGAGGACCGTGTGGTGCCCGTAGGTGTGGGCGGTGTGGAAGGCAATGTACCTGCCGCTTCCGCTTGTAGTACCGGGGGTGCTACTGTCTGCTCGGTTATCGCCCGGGTAATCTGCGTTCACGAGCGGGTTGCCGCATCGGGTGCAGTTTTCACCGATGAGCGGCCAGCCGGCGGCGTTCATGCTGCGCGCCAGGTAGCGTGTCAGAATCCTCTGCGGTACATGTTGGCCGTGCGCGAGCGCGGCAAGCGCCCCGTGGGTCAGGGTGTAGATGTCGGCGGTGCTGTCGGTATTTTTGGTGAGTGCTTCCGCCAGTTCGGCGATGGTAGAGGCGCACGTGTACGCATCGTAGTTCGCCATGATCGGTGCGGTGTAAGCGTGCAGGGTTACCGCCTGGGTGATGGTGTGCAGGTTGGTGCGGCCGCGGCTGAAGGACAGGTCGGTGTGCATGAACGGTTCGAGTCGTCCACCGAACTTGGAGGTGGGTTTGCGTACGGCTTTGGCGACGGCGTGGGTGATTCCGCCGTCGCGGGTGAGCATGATGATGATGCGGTCGGTTTCGCCGAGTTTTTGGGTGCGGAGGATGAGGGCGGCGTCGCGCCAGGTGCGGGATTCGCTCACGGGTTTCTCCGTTCTCGGTACATGCTCTGTGGATGTGTGGTGGATTCTCAGTCGGTGTTCGGCGGCCGCTCAGTAGACGCTCGGTAGGCGTTGAGGGCAAAAGCTACGCGGATGTTGCGGGTACGGTTCGACCCCTGCCTCGTTACCCCGTGTAGGGGTACCGGTCAGGGGTCGGTCCGTAACGTATATGTGAGGCGCTATTTAGTCCTCGTAGTCGATATCGTCGTCAATGTCGTCTTCATCGTCGAGGATTTCTTCCAGGTCGTCCTCGTCTTCGTCACCGTAGACGCTCAGGGGGGTGACCTCGTTGTAGGCTTCGAAGAGGGCATCTTCGTAGGCTTCGAAGGCGTTGGCGATTTCTACGTATGCCTCATCGACGGCGGGGTCGTGCTCGCCGGTTCGGTTTACGACGGCGGTCAGGTGCGCCTCCAGTGCGTCAAGGAGGCGGGTGAGTTCGGTGCGAGGATCAATGCTCATGCCATTAATTCTACTACTTACGCGTCTATGGTGTGCTCCCGGCGGTCATACAGCGGTTTAAATGCGGGACCGTGAACGGGCACGGCAGGTAAAACGGTAGCTAGAATCGCGGCGATAGTAGCAAACGCCAAAGCCAGAGCGGTATAGCCAGGTTGGTAAAACCAAGTGTGCATGCAGCACATCAAGCACCGCATAGAAATATCTCCAGACACAGCGAACCCGCCGCCCCCAGTTCCCCCACTCCTGAAGGGGGCAGATGCCGGGTGCGGCGGGTTCTTCTGTCGGTTAGCTCAGCTATACGCTGCGCCTACTGAATGTTTACTTCTTGCGAATCATGAACCCGAGAGAATTAGAAACCGAGGGAAGCTGCGGATGCGCGGATTGCCTCAGCGGATGCCTTCAGCTGTGCCAGCTCAGCATCGTTCATGGGGACCTCAAGCACGCGCTGGATGCCCTCACGGTTCACGATGGTGGGCAGGGACAGTGCAACGTCCTTGAAGCCGTACAGCTCGCCTGCAATGGTGGTGGAGACGGGCAGCACTGCATTCTGGCCGCCGAGGAATGCCTCAGCGATACGTGCACCGGAGATACCGATTGCGTAGTTGGTGGAACCCTTGCCCTCGATGACCTTGTATGCTGCGCGCATAGCTTCGGTTGCCAGCTCTGCACGAACCTCTTCGGTAAACAGCAGCTTGCCGTCCTGCTCCCACTCGGTCAGGGGAACCATGCCGATGTTTGCTGCGGACCAGATGGGGAACTCGGAGTCACCGTGCTCACCGACCACATTTGCGTGAACGCTCTTGATGGAGACGCCAGCCTTGTTAGCAATCAGCCAACGCAGGCGGGAGGAGTCCAGAACGGTACCGGAGGACAGCACGCGGTTTGCGGGCAGGCCGGTAATCTTCTGGGCAACGATGGTGAGAACGTCACAGGGGTTAGTGACGAGCATGATGATTGCGTTGGGTGCTACGGACAGGATGTTCGGCAGTAGCTTCTCGAGGATTGCGACGTTTGCGCCTGCCAGTTCGAGGCGGGGCTGGCCGGGCTTCTGGCGAGCACCAGCGGTGATGATGACCATGTCGCAGTCGCGCAGCAGTTCGATGTCGTCGCCACCGGTTACGGTTGCTTCGTGTGCGAACATTGCGCCGTGTGCGATGTCCAGTGCTTCAGCGTGTGCGCGCTTGCCGTCGATGTCGTACAGGACGATTTCGTCTGCGGAGCCGCGGACCATAGCTGCGTATGCGGTTGCGCTACCGACGCCGCCTGCACCGATGACGCCGAGCTTGGTGGGGTTGTTGACACCGTTCATTGCTGTATGCCCTCTTTCGTGAGAGTTATCCGTGTGGTGCGAGAGGATTCTCGCGTGGTTTATAGGGAAGCGGGTGTGTGCCTCGGGGTTGAATTTCCTTAGGTGGTCGTTCTTCTCCGGTGGGCTCGCTCCGTTATGTTCTATTATGCCGCAAATTCTGCGTTTTGTGTTGGGTTATTTTGCTTTTTTCGATAGGTGCTGGTGACTTTATGGGCTATGAGGGGTGTTTTTCACTCATAAAACCAAATAATGACGTTCTGACCTTTTGAGCAAGCTCACATGCCGCTAAAGTAGCCCTCTACATCCACGGCACCGCCGGAAGCCTCAAAATCAGCACGAACCACCTGCGCCAACTCGTCGTCAACCAGGAAATCCAAAGCCACAGAAGCCAAACCGAACGCAGCATCCAGGGCAGCATCCACCGCTGCCGGAGTGTCCGCACAGTGCGCGAACTCCACCGTATGCATACCGGTACCCTCTGGAGCAATCTGAATCAGCGGGTGAATGCCGGGCACACGCAGGCTCACATTACCAAAATCGGTAGAAGCCGCCAAGGTGTCGCTAACCGTGCCGGGTGGATACGGGTGGCGACCCACCGAACGCTGAGCCGAAACCCAACGCTTCAACAGCGGACGGTTCGTACGCACCGGCATGGTCATCGGTGAAGAATCCCAGGTCACCTCCGCACTCACACCAGCCATGAGCGCCGCACCGCGCAGCACCTCCTCAACCCGTCGCGACAGTGCACGCAGAGTCGGCGCATGCTTAGAACGGATATTAATATGCAGGCTCGCGGTGGCAGGAATCAGGTTCGGCGCGTCCCCACCGTGGTCAATAATCGCGTGGATACGGTCCGAACCGGGAATCTGCTGACGCAACAAACCCAAACCCTGATACGCCAGATTCGCCGCGTCCAGGGCGTTACGACCCATAAACGGGTGCGAGGAAGCGTGCGCGCTTACGCCCGTATAGGTCACGCGACATTCGCGGCGACCCAACCACGCCTGATCGGCCACATCCATAAAGTAGGGGTGCACCATAATCGCGGCATCCACCTGCTCAAACGCGCCGGCGCGCGCCATCAGCTCCTTACCGGCATCAGACTCTTCGGCAGGCGTGCCGTAGTAGAGGACCCTACCGCTGAATGCCTCGGGGCCGGCGGCGAGCGCATCCACCAGGGCGAGGAAAGCACCCAGCCCGGATACCGCAATAACGTTGTGACCGCAGCCGTGGCCGATGCCAGGCAGTGCATCATATTCGGAGAGAATCGCAATGGTGCGATGTTTGGTGGGGTCGTAGTCGGCACTGGTGAGTTCCACCTTGAACGCGGTACCCAGGCCGAAGGCAGGGTACTCGATACTGAGGTTCGGGTACGCTTTGCGGACCGCATCAACGAGCGTTCGGGATGCGAAATACTCCTCGTAGGCAGTCTCAGGATGCGCGTGAATCGCCTTGAGAATTGCGGTCAAAGAATCCGCACGAGTGGCTACAGATGCGGCCAGGTCGCGGCGAATATGCGCCAGCCCACTGTCTTCATCAAGACGGTGACCGCGCCCCTTTCCATGACCCTGGCGCTCGCCGCGGCTACGCTCCTGCTCAGGATGCGCAAGCCCACACTTGTGGCGGTGCTCAGCGGCACGCTTACACTGCTCAGTTTCAAGGGCAAGGATCTCGGAGTACTCGCTACCGCGCACGCAATCAGCATCGGGCGCATCATAGTGGCGGGTTATTGCGGCAGGTCGGTTCGGTGTCATTCGACCGGAACTGTCAGAAGTGGGCTGGGTGTGGGAGGCGGTGCCCTGTGCGTTCGCGTCAGTCATGCTTCCACGCTACCGTCTGCGCTCGCCGGGCGCTAGATGGTCAGGCGTGATGGAGTCGAAAACATCCAAAAAGAAATATCTGTCACATAAAAGAAAATTTGTATATATCCTATGAATCTTTGATTCATTGGAGTAGCGTTAAACACATGGGAGCGACAATCCAGCCGCACCCATCACCATCCGGCGCTAGCGATGCAAATGCCGGCAGGACAGTTCACAACCGGTCCAAACCATGTCGTTTGGGCCTCTGTCAATACCGTGACAGACCCATGGATGCGAACCGTACCAGCATGCACACACCGCGGTGAGCGCCACAACCACGCTAAGGAGCTCCATCCCATGAAGGCAGCACGCTTCTACGACCGCCACGACATCCGCATTGAAGATATCCCCGCACCCGAAGCCGCTGCGGGCGAGGTTCTGGTTAAGGTCGCCTGGTGCGGCATTTGCGGTACCGACCTGCACGAATACCTGGACGGCCCCATCTTCTGCCCCCAGCACGGTCACCCCCACCCCATTTCTGGCGAGGACTCCCCCGTCACCCTCGGTCACGAATTCTCCGGTGTTGTTGAAGCACTGGGCGAAGGCGTGGACGACCTGCAGGTTGGCGACCACGTTGTTGTCGAGCCCTACATCATTCGCGATGATGTCTACACCGGCCCCGATTCCAAGGACTACCACCTGTCTAAGGACATGAACTTCATCGGCCTGGCAGGTCGCGGTGGTGGTCTGTCCGAGAAGGTTGCCGTCAAGCGTCGCTGGGTTCACAAGATTCCTAATAACATTCCCCTGGACGAGGCTGCACTGATTGAGCCCCTGAGCGTTGGCTACCACGCTGTTGAGCGTGCAGGCGAGTTCGAAGAGGGCGCATTCGCGCTGGTCACCGGTGCTGGCCCCATCGGTCTGCTAACCTCCGCAGTTCTGAAGGCTAAGGGCGCTAAGGTCATCATCTCCGAATTGTCCCCGCTGCGCCGCCAGAAGGCTCTGGACTCCGGTGTTGCTGACTACGCTTTCTCCCCCGCAGAGACCGACGTTCTCGCTGAGATTCACAAGCTGACCGACGGCCGTGGCACTGACATCGCCTTCGAGTGCACCTCCGTTCAGCCCGCACTGGATCTGATTCTGGATGCCCTTAAGCCGACCGGCAAGGTTGTCATCGTCTCCATTTGGGGCAAGCCCGCTTCCCTGGATGTGCAGAAGATTGTGCTCAAGGAAATCGATATCCGCGGCACCATCGCATACGTGAACTCCCACCCGGAAACCATTAAGCTCGTTGAGTCCGGCAAGATTAACCTCAAGCCCTTCATCACCGGCAAGATTGCCGTGGAGGACCTAATTGACAAGGGCTTCGACACCCTGATCCACCACAACGAGACCGCTGTGAAGATTCTGGTCACCACTGACCCGGAGCGTCTGGCTGAGTAATACAGTTTCAGCTGATATAGCTGTTCTTCTAGCTTCCCTAGCGTAGCTAGTGTGGGGTGAGATTCCTTTCAAGGAGCCTCACCCCACTACTTTTTTGCGCGCTGATATATTTTGAGTGCTTCTTTGCGCCAGAAGTTTCTGCGCCTATTTTTGCAGCCCGAAAGTTTTCAGTCTGAAAGGTTTCAGCCGAGGTCTTCCCGAAAGGCGCAGGCCAGCAAACTGCTGGTGAAATTGTCCAAACATACAAAAATCCCCGGTTCCGAAGAACCGGGGATTATCTGTGCGCGAGGGGGGACTTGAACCCCCACCCTCTAATACGAGGACTAGCACCTCAAGCTAGCGCGTCTGCCTATTCCGCCACCCGCGCAGGTGACTTTCGAACGTTTTCCTTTCGGTGCCGCTCGAAGCAACACGTAATACTATACGGGCTTTCTGGATACTCTGCAAATC
Source organism: Rothia sp. 27098_8_161 (assembly GCF_041432905.1). Lineage (NCBI taxonomy): Bacteria > Bacillati > Actinomycetota > Actinomycetes > Micrococcales > Micrococcaceae > Rothia > Rothia sp. 27098_8_161. The sequence goes on from NZ_JAPWAL010000001.1 coordinate 127,281, forward strand.
GAATGAACATGTTCTATATCACATATTCAGGGTTGATTGATTCCCCGCATTCTGGGTGATCTTCTCGCACCGCGAGTAATATGACCGGCACGCCCACTCAACTGCCATATTTGCGGTCATAACGACTAGAATAAAAAGCATGAATAATGAGAACCTCTCCCGCGAAGAAGCCGCAGAACGTTCGGCTCTCATCAGTGTCGACACCTACGACGTGCATGTCGACCTGACTAATGCCAAGGACCCCGAATTCGAGTCCTACCCTACCGTCACCACCGTCCGATTCTCCTGCAACACCCCCGGCGCAGAAACTTTCATCGACTACATCCACCACAGCGTCGACTCCGTTAAGCTCAACGGCACCGAACTACCCCTGGCTGATGTCGTCGACGGCGCACGCATCACCCTGCCCAACCTGCAGGCAGAAAACGTGCTCACCATCCACGGTCGCTCCTACTACTCCCGCTCCGGCGAAGGTATGCACCGCTACTTCGACCCCTCCGACGGTCGCGTCTACCTGTACACCCAGTACGAGCCCTCCGACTGCCGCCGAGTCTTCCCGAACTTCGAGCAGCCCGACCTGAAGGCAGTCTTCAACTTCCGCATCACCGCGCCCAAGGACTGGGTCGTCAGCTCCAACGGCGTACTCGAAAGCCAGGTCGTAGACCCCGCCGACGACTCCATCACCAAGCGAGTCTTCTCCCCCACCGCAAAGATCTCCACCTACATCACCGCAATCGTTGCCGGCGAATACTTCACTGCAACCACCACCTACAAGCCCAAGAGCAAAGTCAACAGCGGTGACATCCCCCTGGTCGCATACTGCCGCCAGTCCCTCAAGCCGCACTTCGACTACGACCACATCTTCAAGGTCACCGAAAACGGCCTGGACTTCTTCCAGGACCTCTTCGACTACCCCTACCCGTACCCCAAGTACGAGCAGGCATTCGTACCTGAATACAACATCGGCGCAATGGAGAACCCCGGCCTGGTCACCTTCACCGAAGATTACATCTTCGTCTCCGGCGCAACTGAGGACGACCTCGAAGGCCGAACCAACACCATCTGCCACGAAATGGCACACATGTGGTTCGGCGACCTCGTCACCATGAAGTGGTGGGACGATCTGTGGCTCAAGGAGTCCTTCGCAGACTTCATGGGCACCCTCGGCGCTAAGGAAGCCAACAACTTCAACGACGCATGGGTCACCTTCGCGAACAACCGCAAGGCATGGGCATACATGCAGGACCAGCTGCCCACCACCCACCCCATCGTCGCTGACATCCCCCACCTGGAAGCAGCATCGCAGAACTTCGACGGCATCACCTACGCAAAGGGCGCATCCGTGCTCAAGCAGCTAGTTGCCTACGTCGGCTTCGACACCTTCATCGAAGCAGCACGCGTGTACTTCAAGCGTTTCGAGTGGGGCAACACCTCCCTGAACGACTTCCTGCAGGTACTCAACGAGGTGTCCGGCCGCGACATGCAGGCATGGGCTAACGCATGGCTGCAGACCTCCGGCGTGTCCGCACTGGGTACCAAGCGCGTCTACGGCGAAGACGGTCGGCTCACCGACCTGATCCTCACCCAGGAACTGCCCGCACAGCAGCCCGCAGGTCTGGGCCGCCCCCACGTGGCAAAGCTGGAAACCTTCGCACTGACCGACGGCAAGCTCACCTCCACCGGCCTACTCTCCCTCGAGTACCCGGCAGAGCCCGTCTCCGAGCACCGCGTAGAGCTCACCGAGGAGCAGAAGAAGCTCGTTGGTGAAGCTGACCTGCTCATGCTCAACGCAGAAGACCACACCTACGCCAAGGTCGCCCTGACCGACGAAGACGGCCTGCAGGCAGCTATCGAAGGTGTCTCCACCCTCGAATCCGCACTTTCCCGCGGCCTCATTTGGGGCTCCCTCTGGGAGAACGTGCGCGATGCACGCCTGCCCGTCACCACCTACGTCGACGCAGTCGTACGCAACGTCTCCAAGGAACCGAGCGCATCCCTGCTGGGCACCATGGTCAACAACGCACAGGTCGCTATCGCAACCTTCTCCGCACCCACCGGCCGCGAGCGCCTCTACGACGCTCTCTACGACGCATTCGCAGCAGCACTGGCACAGGCTAAGCCCGGCTCCGACGAGCAGCTGATTCTGCTGCGCGCCCTGATTTCGGTCTCCACCAACGCGACCAAGGGTGAAGAGCTCTGCCGCGATATTGCCCGCGGTGCTTTCGAAGACACCACCGGCGATATTGCTGACGCAACCGGCATTCCTTACGACCAGAACCTGGGTTGGAGTGCACTGGGTGCGCTCGCAAGCCGCGACCTGGTGACCGTTGAGGATCTGGACCGTGCGGCTAAGTACAGCCCCTCCTCGATTTCTTCGAATGGTTACGCGTACGCGATTGCGGCCCTGCCCTCTGCTGAGCGTAAGGCTGCCGCGTACAAGACCATCATGGAAGATGAGTCACTGTCGAACGACGCTCTGGCTTCGACCATTAACGGTTTTGCTCGCGGTCCGGTTGAACTGCGTGAGTCCTACTACGACTCCTACTTTGAGGCTCTGCTGCCCCTTTGGGCGTCCCGTTCAATTGGTATGGCGACCCGCATTGTGCGTGGCCTGTACCCGAAGGCTCCGTACAACACCGGCTCCACCGAGGGTCTGGGTGTTGAGGGTAACCCCTCCGTCGCGCTGGCTCAGCGCTGGTTGGAGGCGAACCCAGAGGCTCCTTCGGCTCTGCGTCGTCTGGTTCTAGAGGCGCAGGATCACGGCCACCGTTCAATTGTGGCCCAGAAGTTCAACGTTTCCCTACAGGACTAAGTTGCATGGTTTGAGTAGCTGAGCGGGGTGCTATGACCGCCCTGTGAGGCTCTCAGGCTAATTGATGTAGACCACCGCTTGGCACTTACCCGGTTGTAAACCGGGTGGTGTTTGGGCGGTGGTCTTTTTCGTGGCTTTCTCAGCCAAAATTTTTGTTTTGGGAGTGTCCACACGGAGGGGTCGCGGCTCTTTAGTGCGTTGACGTGAGCCAGTGTTACCGGGACTGATTCCCCCAAACACCAAACTATATGCACCCGGTGCTAAAAGACAGATAAATGTCACCCGTTTTTGTGAGCTGTCCGCTCTGAAAGCATGAGAGAATAGACTAGGTATCCGCTCACTTAGACATATCAGAAGGAGTTTTCAGTGGTCGATTACGCACTCGGTGACCGCGGTAGCGTTGACGTCGTCACCGATGATTACTATGAAGCAGAAACCCTCCAAATTTTTGAGGAACTGCACATCGACCGTGAACGGATCTGGTACGGTGAAGCGCGCCTTGTTCCCGAATCGGATAACCCCTACGAGCCCAATAGCATCGCCATCTACATTGACGAATTCAAGGTAGGCCGTATGAGTGTGGAGGACTCCGCCGCGTACTGGGATTCCATTACCCGCGTGGTCGCCTCTGGCTACGAACCCATCGCGCACCTGCAGCTCTCCGCTGTTGCCGTACGCGCTGAAGGCGGCGGCATGCACGTGAAGAGCACCGGCGTGCTCTCCCTGTCCGCACCCGGCTCTCTCTTCCCCCTCAACGACGCGCCGACCCGCGCAACCCTGCTACCCCAGGGCCCGTCAATGAAGGTGCTCGATGAGAAGGAGCACTCCGAATACCTGCACAGTATCCTGCCGCCCAGCGGTGAAGGCCGCGTAATCCTGACCCTGGAAGCAAATCAGCTCAAAACCTCCGACGGGCGCTTCGTCGACAGCGTTGAGGTGCGCCACGACCGCAAGCTCGTGGGCCGCCTGAGCACCCAGATGTCCGAGCAGCTGACGCCCGTCATCCGTTACGCATTTGAGAATGACCGCCTTACCAGCGCCTGGGGTACTATTCGCGGTAACACCCTGGAACTATCCCTGACCGTTCAGGCTGCACGCCCCGCGGATATTCCACAGGAGTGGTACGAGACTCTGCCCAATAACGTTCCGGCACTGCTACCCGCTGGTGAAGAGTACGAGGTACCCGCCGCATTCGTGCCCACCGAAGGTGAGCGTCACTACCTGGAATCCTCCGCACAGCAAGCACCGAAGAAGCGTCGTGGTTTCATGAGCTCCCTGACCGGCGGTTCCGCCGCCTCTGAGCCGACCCACCATGAGCCCGCCGCCGAGAAGCCGATAATCGAGTACAGCTTGGAGGAAGATGAGTACTACGAACCGAACGAGCGTGACCGCCTGCTGAACCTGATCAAGGGTGCAGGCCTCGCCGTTCTGGTCGCCGGCCTGATTTCGATGCTGTGGACCCCGATGCTCGGCATCCTCATCGCTATCATGGGTGGCGCTGTTGCGGCTGTGGCATTCTACTTTGGTCGTCAGCCCTACTACGAAGCCTACGATAACGAAGAGGCTACTGAGGAAGACGAGAGGCCTGAATCGAAGGCATAAGCTCCTCCCTTCAGAACATACGCACAAAGGGCGGCTACCCACCATTATGGTGAGGTAGCCGCCCTTTCACGTACACAGTTTCTCCAGGAACGGTTAAACACAGCGGGGGTGGAAGCTTATACAAGCTTTCCCGCGCAGGAGTCAAATCTTAATCCTGACCGTAAGTAGCCAAGAACTGATCCATCGTATCATTCCGCAGTGCGCTTGCCAGGTGGGCATTTGCAGCCTGGTTAACCAGAATGATTGACTGACCGTCGTAGGACCAACCCGGGCCTGCGTTTGGCAGGGTGGTCATACGCATCGTAGTGTCACCACTGGTCAGCACCGGAGCCGCAATCTGGGCAATCTGCGCAGCGTTCAGGCCGGAATCCACACGCATATAACCAGAAATAGACTCAACGGAAGACTGGAAAGTGCCCACACTGCTCAGCGCACCCTTAACCTTCATCGTGTTGTATAGGCCGCGCAGGAATGCACGCTGGTTACGGACACGCTGGTAGTCACCGTCAGCGAACTGGTAGCGAGCACGCACGAACGCAAGAGCCGCACCACCATCCATATGCTGCACACCCTGCTTGAAAGACCAGGCATTGATGTCGAAGTCGAACGGTACCTGGACATCCACACCACCGACCGAGTTCACAAGAGCCTTGAAGCCCTCAAACTCAATTTCAGCCACGTGATCAATCTTGATACCAACCAGGCTCTCAACGGTCGCCACCTGCAGAGAAATACCGCCGTAGTTGAGTGCAGCGTTAATCTTCGCCGCACCGTAACCGGGGATGTTCACCCAGGTATCACGCATGATTGAGACCAGGTACACGCCCTTGCCATCAGCCGGAATGTGCATGAGCATGATGCTATCTGCACGGGAGCCGCTCACCTGAGCTGCTTCAGAGCCGGAACGAGTATCGCTACCGAGTAGCAGAATATTCTTACCCGGGCCCTTGACAACTCCGTAGTTGTAGCCGTTATCGAGGATGCCGTCGCCGTCCTTATCGTGCTCGCTGGCATTATCTGAGTTGGTATCCCCCGGAGCCTTCAGCTCCGTTACGTTGAGCTTCTTAGCCTCTCCAAGCTGCTCCCTAATTTTTCTGAGGTCTTCGTCCACTTTAGTGATGGAGTCGAACTTCTCGGTCTTGCTATCCCAAGTGTGGCCAGCACGCCAGATAAAGAAACCAATACCGAGGGTAATAACCAGCAGAAGAATCAGCAGGATCAGCAGGGCACGCTTGACCCATTTCTTCCTCTGCGACGGTTCAGAATGCGCGTCGCTCATTAAGTTGTCCTTTGTTTGAGATGGTGATACGCGAGACGCGCAGCGCATCCAGCGAAGTCTCTAGAATACAGAGAGCCGGAGAATACCCGCCGATATGGGGCGGTGCTGGAGGGCACAGAAAATGCACAGCTCGCAAAATACTTACTCATTGTAACGCTGTCAGCTGGTCTACGCACCCGTAAGCGAAAGGTTTTACATTACAACTTTCCTCCCGTTTGGGCGAATATTTTAGATTGCACCGTAAAATGCGCAATGCCCCGCCTCCTTGAAAACCAAGGAGAACGGGGCATTAATCTCGCTAAAAAGCAAAGCTGGGAAAGAAGATTTACTTCTTGCCGAAGTTGCCGAAGCGTGCGTTGAAGCGCTCGACACGACCTGCGGAGTCCATGATGCGCTGCTTACCGGTGTAGAACGGGTGCGACTCGGACGAGATTTCAACCTCGACGATCGGGTACTCGTTGCCGTCTTCCCACTTCTCGGTCTTGTCCGAGGTCATGGTGGAACGGGTCAGGAAAACCTTGCCGGATGCGAGGTCGCGGAACAGAACCAGGTTGTAGTCCGGGTGGATTTCTGCCTTCATTGATATACCTTCTTCTGCTACTGGATTTTGCCAGTAGCCCTTATATAGATGGAGTAGGTTTTTCGATGTGCAGCTATCGAGAAAATCTCAGAGCGCATCACCATTGTGCCCGCACAGGGCGCGCACAACCCATTAAGGGTACCATCTTCACGGATTAAATCCCAGTACGTTCCCTCACAGGCACCAACCCACACACCGCAAGGGCACCCGAAGAAGGCACTCACGGGGGTTACTAATCAGATCAGAACCCAGGCTATGAACGCGGGCGGGTCTCCCAGAACGCCACGGCGCTCGCCGCCGCAACATTCAAAGAATCCACACCGTGTGACATCGGAATCATCACTGTATCGTCACACGCCGCCAAGGTGCGGAACGACAGACCGTGCCCCTCCGTGCCCAGAATCAGCGCAAGCTTCTCATCCCGGCGAGCAGACAGCTCCTCCAGGGTCAGCGAGTCCTCCTTCAGAGCCAACGCCGCGCTCTTAAAGCCCAGCTCGTGCAAAGTCTGCAAGTTATCAGGCCACGACTCCAAGCGAGCCCAGGGCACCTGAAAAACAGTACCCATCGACACGCGAATCGAGCGGCGATACAGCGGATCAGCGCATCGCGGAGTCACTAGCACAGCATCTACATTCAGCGCGGCAGCCGAACGGAAAATAGCTCCCACATTCGTGTGGTCCACGATGTCTTCCAAAATCGCCACACGAGAGGCACCTCGCAACAACTGCTCCAGAGGCTGCGGCGCCGGACGAGCCATCGCCGCCAACGCACCACGATGCAGATGAAAACCGGTCACCTGCTCCAGCAGCTCTTCACTACCCACATACGCGGGAGTGTCAGGATGGGCGCGCAAAACATCCGCCAAATCATCAGCCCACTTCTCACTCATCAGGAAAGAAACAGGCTGATGACCTGCAGAGAGCGCACGACGAATCACCTTCGAGGACTCCGCAATGTAAATACCCCACTGGGGTTCCATGGCGCTACGGAGCTTCACGTCGGTCAGTTGCGTGTAGTAGCGCAGAGCTTGCTCGGGTGCCTGCGCCAGAGCCGTGACCGACTCGATGGCGTAGACACGCTCGGCACGCTCAGCGATCTGTTCGGCGCTCAGCTGCTTCGGGGCACGGCTCATGCGCGCTTGAATGCGGAGTAACGCCCCGCGGAGGTGACGGTCAGAGCCAGGTCCATGTCGTAGGTTGCTGCGAGGTTCGCCTCGGTAATGGTGGACATGATCGGGCCGGCAGCGACCACTCCGCCGTCACGGATTAGCAAGGCGTGGGTAAAGCCCGCAGGGATTTCCTCGAGGTGATGGGTGATGAGCACGGTAGCCGGTGCGTAGGGGTCAGCGGCCAGCACGGTCAGACGCTCGACCAGGTCCTCACGACCGGAGATGTCCATACCAGCACCGGGCTCGTCCAGCAGAAGCAACTCGGGGTCGGTCATGAGGGCGCGGGCAATCAGCGCACGCTTGCGCTCGCCGTCGGAGAGGGAACCGAAGGTGCGGTCAGCGAGGGTGTCGACGCCCCACTCAGCCAGCAACTCGGTTGCACGCTCGTCGTCCATGACGTCGTATTCTTCCTTCCAACGGCCCGACACAGCGTACGCTGCGGTCACGACAACGTCGGAAACCTTCTCGTTGGCGGGAATTTGGGTAGCTGAAGCACCGGAGGACAGACCAATGCGCGGGCGCAGGTCGAACACGTCAACAGCGCCGAGGGTCTCGTCAAGGATCTCAACCTCGCCGCTGGTCGGGTGCAGGCGGGCTGCCGCAATCGAAAGCAGAGTGGACTTACCGGCGCCGTTGGGTCCCAGAACGACCCAGCGTTCACCTTCGTTCACAGTCCACGAAACGTTGTTAAGGATGGGGCGGCCGCCGCGAATCACGGAGACATTCTGAAGGTTGAGTACGGTGCTCATGGTTCTTCTTCCAGTGAGTTAGATGGATGGGATGCGCCCCCCACCCCGCAACCTATACCGGGTTATCGGAGCGGTTGGTGCATAGTGCGCGGGCACCCCACATTGGGTTCTTCGCGCAAAGTCTTAGGGGCTATAGGTGCCGCTGTGTAAGGGGCGGCCGCCTTATCAAATGTACCTTGTCAGAGGGGCGGGCGCATCCGCATCGGCATCTATAGCAGCTAAATTTATTAGTCGATGAAGCCGCGTGCGCCGCCGACCAGCTCAACGTGGCCGGTCTCAACGTCTGCGGTGACCATCTTCGCGATTTCCTGCGCGAACTCGTTGACGGTGTAGAGCTTACCGGCGGTCTCGCGGCGCTGCTCAATAGCGCCGGGGTGCAGGCGGTTCAGCAGGGTTGCGGTGACGGTGCCTTCAATCATGTCAGCGGACACGACGACCAGGGAGATACCCTTCTCGGAAAGTGCAGGGATCTCGGCGACCAGTGCGTCTTCGCCGGCACGCTTGGATTCTGCGACGGGCTTGTACTCGTCCATGGTCTCAACTTCGCGGATGAAGTGCGCCTGGTGGCTGGTCACGAACACGATGCGTGCGCCTTCGGGCATCTTCTCTGCAGCCAGGCGTGCCAGGTTCAGCTGTGCGTCACGGTTCAGGCGCATTGCGTAGTCTTCGCCCATGCCGGTTTCCATGCCGCCCGAAGCGTTCAGGATCAGGTAGTCCAGGGAGCCGAAGGTCTCCACAGCGGTGTTGACGAGGTTCTGCAGGTCCTCGCTGTTGGTCACGTCAGCCTGCACTGCGATTGCCTTGCCGCCAGCCTCTTCAATAGCCTTGACGATCTTGTTCGCGCGCGGTGCCTTGGAGCGGTAGTTCACCACAATGTTCGCGCCCTCAGCGGCGAGAATCTGTGCGGTGTCTGCGCCAACGCCGCGGGAGGAGCCGGTAATGATGATGGTCTTGCCGGTCAGCTGTGCCATAGTTTTATGTCCTTAAAGTTTAGAAAGGGTGCGCCTACGTTCGGGCGCTTCGTGCAGTCCGTACGGGGTGGGGTTAGTGACCCATGCCCAGGCCGCCATCAACGGGGATGACAGCGCCAGAAATGTAGCTAGCCTCATCGGATGCGAGCCAGCGAATCACGCGAGCGACCTCTTCAGCCTCAGCGAAACGACCAGCCGGGATGGACGCCAGGTAGTTCTTCTTAGTTTCCTCGGGCAGAACATCAGTCATAGCGGTGTTAATGAAGCCCGGTGCCACCACGTTAGCGGTGATGTTACGGCCGCCCAGCTCACGGGTGATGGAGCGTGCCATACCAACCAGTGCAGCCTTAGATGCGGAGTAGTTGACCTGGCCAGGGGAACCGTACAGACCCACCACGGAGGAAACCAGGATGATGCGGCCGCGCTTGAGTTTCAGCATGCCCTTGATGGCGCGCTGAACCACGCGGAAAGAACCTGTGAGGTTGGTGTCGACCACGTCGGTGAAGTCGGATTCCTTCATGCGCATCAGCAGCATGTCGCGGGTGATACCTGCGTTTGCGACCAGCACCTCCACGGGGCCGAATTCTGCCTCAATTGCCTTGAATGCTTCGTTAATGCTGTCGGCATCGCGTACATCTGCCTTGACGGCGAAAAATTTTTCGGGGGCTTCACCGCTACGGTAGGTGATGCAGACGTTGTGTCCTGCTGCCTGGAATTCCTTGGCAATTTCGTAGCCGATGCCTCGGTTGCCGCCGGTGACCAGCACGGTCTTGGGAGTGTTCTCGCTCATGAGCTTCCTTGATGAGTCGACCCCTCGCGATTAGCGCCGATGCAGCGGCTCCACGGTTGGGGTGTGGACGGATGGACAGTCGAACCTTATTTTACCGCGTTTTAGCGCAAAGGTGCCGCAGGCTACACTCCACTCTTGAACGTTGAACACCCACTCCCCTTCTTTTACGTGCCTCATCGGACGAGTACACTGGCTGAAGCGGAACAGCCCGCACCTCCCTTTCCACTGAATCGCGTGGGCACGGAATACCACCGCATGTTGAAGCGCAAGAGTAAGGATAAGAAAACATGGATCTGCTCGGTTCACTTTCACAGAACGCACAGCCCGAGTACGCCAAGTGCTCCCGCAAGGGCTGCCAGCAGGCGGCAGAATTTCAGCTGCTCTGGAACAACCCGAAGGTGCACACCCCCGAGCGTCGCAAGGTCTGGTTGGCGTGCTCCGAGCATGTGGGCTGGCTGGAGAATTACCTGCGTGAGCGTGAGTTCTGGAAGCAGACTCTTCCGTTTGAAGGGTAGCGTCATCGAAAGGTAGCACTGCTTGAGTGATGACCCTACCTATCGAAAGTAATTTCGATATATGCTATATTTGTTCTAATTAGTTCGGGGGAGCATCCCGGCACCTAGGCAACCACACTCGCTGAGCAATCACACCAAGGAGGCACCTCCCCATGATGGGCTATTCGCACACTGTCAGTGCCGCAGCTGGCTGGCTAGTGCTCGTCGAGACGGGAGTGGTGCAGGTTCCCGATACCCCCACTCTCATTGTAACCACCCTGGCTTGTGCCGGTGCAGGCATGCTACCGGATATTGACCACCACAACGGCAGTATCGCCAACTCCATCCCGCCCATTTCACGCTGGGTGGCACGCATTGTCGGGGCAGTCAGTGGCGGACACCGCAAGGGAACACACTCTATTTTGGGTCTGGCAGTCTTCTGGGCAATTGCCTATTTCAGCGCCAATCTGAGCTACAACGGAATCCCCTGGGCTTCACTACTTCTTGCCGCGTTCTCGGGCGGTCTAGCCTTGCGCGCGCTCGGCGCACCGGGTGGATGGATCGGTGCCGTCGCCCTCGGGTACGCCGCCTATACAACCGATTCGCTGACACTGCTCCCCTGGGCTATTTCTGTCGGCGCCACCATTCACCTGATGGGCGACCTGCTGACAACCCGCGGCCTACTGCCCCTCTACCCGATCGTTATCAAGCCCCTAGTGGCGTCTCCCCTATGGAAAAAGAGCGGCTACATAGCACTGCCACTCCTGGGTGATGCTGGCAGCGTACGCGAGAAGGCGCTCGTTCTAGCGCTGACCGGGTACGTCGCCTGGTACGCGGCAGCCATGATGGGCTTTACCGAATACCCCCTGCAAATGTTTGGGCTGGGTATTCACGCCGCATAACTAAATTCTCAATGAGGACAGCAAAGCGCCCCCTCACTTCCCTACGGAAGCGGCGGGGCGCTTTTCTAATCCTTATCCCGACCTATCGGGGTGAGAGATTAAGCGTCCTGGATGGGCCAGAAGACGTCAACCTCAACGTTCTCTTCACCGGAGGTGGGGTACTTCTCGAACTCAGTGTTGTGCATTGGCAATTCTCCTTCGTGAGCGGGCGGGAATCTCTTCTCCCCCGCGTTAGCTCACCATCGACAGTGAGCCCTATATGTTCGCATTTGCGTCCTCGCAACCGCGGGAACAGTTACAAGTCTACGCCCCATACATGTTGTGTTTCTACTATTTTTCCCACAATGTATGTAGAGACACATGAAAAATTCAAAAAGCCCACACAGACCCCCTGAAATACCGCCCAGGAGCTTTTCTTTCCCTCAGAATAACCCACAAGGCAACATTATTTCCCGTCAAATAGGCTGCAAGTTTCATATGCCAGAACCCACAAATCACATGCATGGGAACGCAATAACAGCATATACGCTCAGAAAACAATACAAACCCACGGGTTAGGTCATATTTTTCGGCACTATTCACGAGAAAAATACCGACAATATATCTCCGCAACATATTTTCAGAACACAAAAAATACGCCGCGAACAATAAAACAACGCCTAATACACACAAAAAAGGCCTCGGCGCTACACGGCACCGGAGCCTCCCCAGGCTTTTACGCCAGCGAAATCAAATCCTGGTAATCCTTCGACCACAAATCCTCCACCGCATCCGGCAGAAGCAGCACACGCTCAGGATCCAGCGCCTCCACGGCACCCTCATCGTGAGAAACCATCACAATGGCGCCCTGGTACGCCTTCAACGCGTTTAGAATCTCCTCACGTGAGGCGGGGTCCAGGTTGTTCGTCGGTTCATCGAGCAGTAGCACGTTCGCACTCGATGCCACCAGGGTCGCCAGGGACAGACGGGTCTTCTCGCCGCCGGAAAGCACACCGGCAGGCTTATCCACGTCATCACCGGAGAACAGGAACGAACCCAGAATCGTACGCACGCGGGTGTCATCCAGATCCGGCGCGGCAGACTTCATGTTCTCAAAGACAGTGCGGTCACCATCAAGAATTTCGTGTTCCTGCGCGAAATAACCCAGCTTCGCGCCGTGACCGTACACAACCTCACCCGTATCTGGCTGGGTTGAGCCAGCCAGCATGCGCAGCAGAGTGGTCTTACCGGCACCGTTCAGGCCCAGCACCACCACGCGCGAACCACGGTCAATCGCCAAATCAACGTCCGTGAAAATCTCCAGAGAGCCGTAGGACTTCGATAGGCCCTGTGCAGAGAGCGGGGTTTTACCACACGGCGCCGGATCCGGGAAGCGAATCGCCGCAACCTTATCGCTCTGACGCTCCTCCTCCAGGCCACGCAGAAGCTTCTCGGCGCGCTTAATCATCTGCTGAGCAGCAACAGCCTTCGTCGCCTTGGCGCGCATCTTATTCGCCTGGTCCATCAGAGCATTCGCCTTCTTCTGTGCATTCGCACGCTCACGCTTGCGGCGGTGCTCATCCTGCTCACGCTGAAGCAAGTAGTTCTTCCAGCCCATGTTGTACTGGTCAATTACGCAGCGGTTCGCGTCCAGATAGAAGACGCGATTGACGACCAGCTCCATCAGGTCAACATCGTGGCTAATAACCAGCAATCCACCAGAGAAGTTCTTCAAGAAGTCACGCAACCACAGAATAGAGTCGGCATCCAGGTGGTTCGTCGGCTCATCCAGCAGCATGGTATCTGCGTTGGAGAAGAGAATACGCGCCAGCTCCACGCGGCGACGCTGACCACCCGACAGTGTAGACAGCGGCTGGGCGAGCACACGCTCCGGCAGGTCCAGGTTGGAGGTGATGACCGCCGCCTCCGACTCCGCCGCATAGCCGCCACCGGCAATGAACTCAGCCTCAAGACGGTCGTAGCGGCGCATACCCTTAGCGCGCAGCGCCGGGTCTTCGCTCGCCATGTCTTCCTGCGCCTGACGCATCTTGCGTGCCACACCGTCCAGGCCACGCGCTGAGAGGATGCGATCACGAGCCAGCTGGCTCATGTCATCCACCTTCGGGTCCTGCGGAAGGTAGCCGATAGTGCCGCTGCGGGTCACCGTACCGTCAGCGGGCAGGGTCAGACCGGCAAGCACCTTAGTCATAGTGGTCTTACCGGCACCGTTACGGCCCACCAAGCCAATCTTGTCGCCCCTATCGATGCGGAATGTAACCTCTTCCATGAGCAGGCGCGCGCCTGCACGCAATTCGAGGTTCTGTACAGCAATCATGGGTGCCTTTCCGGATGGCGGTCTGGTGTGCGGATTAATAGTGCTCTGTAGGCGGGATTCACCGGGCTAAAAGCGGCGAGCGTGCGGAGCACCTCATCAATTTTAGTGCAGGTGTGCCGAGTGCGCATGTGGGGCACCTTTTGTTTTTGTGGTGTGAGGTGTACTATACATACCGAACACTATTCATAGAGCATTGTTCAAAAACTGGGTTGTAACAAGCAAATCAACCACCGCTACCCTCAACTCTCAACTCTGCAGAAAAATCTGCAGAGCAATATGTACCAAAGGAGTACTACCCCAATGACCGATTCCATACGCGAATCAGCCCAGGCAACCCAGGTACCGCGCAGTAACGTAGCAGCAAAGACCTCCCTCGCCACCGACCTCTCCCTCATCGCAGTATTCGCGGGCTTCATCGCCGCGCTCGCCATCATGCCCGCCGTCAGCTTGGGTGGCGTTGCGGTTCCCTTCACCTTCCAGACCCTCGGCATTTACATCACCGCGCAGGTCCTCGGTGGTAAGCGTGCCACCGCCTCCGTAGCGCTGTACCTGCTGGTTGGTTTTGCTGGCCTGCCCATCTTCGCTAAGGGCGGCGCCGGTTTGGGTTCGCTTGCGTCTCCGAGCGCAGGATACCTACTGGGCTTCCTGCCCTTCGCCGCTATTGCCGGTACCCTCGCCTACCTGTTCACCCGCAACACCCGTTCGGTTGGTGCGACCTTCCTCATGGCTCTGATCGCGAACTTCTGCGGTTTTGTGGTTCTGACCGCCTGCGGTATCGCCGGTATGATGGTGAACGCCCACATGACTTTTGACGCCGCATTCAGCGCGGCAATGGTATTCGTTCCCTGGGATCTGGTGAAGTCCACGATTGCGGTTCTGGTTGGTTTGTCGGTACGCCGCGCCTTCCCGTCCCTGGCTTCTACCCGGCGTTAAAGGCACACAATGTGCCGCACGAGAGGATAGCTATGTTTTTTCGCCGCTCCACGCGCCAGCCTGCACCGCAGCAGGTACAGGGCGAGCAGACAGTGAGCACCTCTTCCAGCATGCCCGCCCTTGAGCTTGAATCGGTGAGTGTTTTCACCGAGCTGTCCGAAGGCGGGCATCGCCGTATCCTCAAGGATGTGAGTCTGCGGTTCACGGCGAAGCGTACCGCGGTTCTGGGTCTGAACGGTAGTGGCAAGTCCACCCTACTGGGACTTTTCAATGGGCTCACCCACCCGGATGAAGGTATTGTGCGCGTGAACAGTATCGACACCCTGGAGACACCGAGCCGCGGCTCGATGGGTGCTCGCGGTAATTCGCAGGGCGCTTTTGAGGGGGTGGGCATGCTCTTCGCCCAGCCGGAGGCGCAGCTGATTATGCCCACCGTTGTCGAAGATATTGACTTAAGCCTGCGCCGTGCCGCAGCCGTTGAAGGTAGTGCCCTCAGCAGTGAGCAGCGCCGCGAACGGATTCGTGAACTGCTCCGTGAGCGCGGCCTCGAACGTCTGGAGGACCAGAGCGTTTTCACCCTCTCAGGAGGCGAAAAGCAGCTGGTTGCTCTCACCAGTGTGCTGGCGGCACGCCCGCAGATTCTTCTGCTTGACGAGCCGACTACCCTGCTGGATTTGCGCAATCGCGCTCGGCTGCTGAAGCATTTGGAGTCGCTGAATCAGATGCTGGTGCTCAGCACACACGACCTGGATTTGGCGGCGTCCTGCGATGAAGCCGTGATTATTCATGACGGCCGTTTGCTCGCTCAGGGGGATGCGGCGCAGCTGGTGCAACAGTACCGCACCTGGTGTGCCGAGGGGTTCCCCAACGAAGGCGCTACCGAAGATCTGGACTCGGCAGGAGGCGCGCATGGGCGCTAACACGCCGCGCGTGAATCCTCGCCCCGCCTCCCAGGGCTCGGATTTCAACCCCGGTACTATGCTGGTGGGTTTCTACCAGCCGTTGAATACGCCGGTGCATCGGGTGCCGCTGTGGCTCAAGGGCACGCTCTTCTTTGGGTTGTTCCTGCTATTGGCGGTGACCAGCTGGCAGGTGGCGTTGGTGGCGCTGGTGGCGTCCACGCTCTGCGCGTTGTGGGCTGGTGTGCCTGCCTCCCAGCTGTGGCTGGTGGTTCGCATGCTGTCTCTGCTGCTACTGATCATGGTCGCCTATTACGTGTTTACGGGTCAGTACGCCTCCGGCGCGGATGCTATCGCGACCATGCTGACCGCTTTCTACGCTTCCCGTGCCCTGCTGGTGAGCACTCCCCTGCCGGTTCTGATTGACGGTTTTGTGAGGCTCTGTTCACCGCTGCGTTTCGTGGGTCTTTCTCCCGAGCGTCTGGGTCTGCTGATTGCGTTGATGATTCGGTCGATTCCGGCGCTTATGGACCGTTGGGGTGCGTTGCGTAGGGCGGCGGTGGCGCGTAATCTGCCCAAGCGCATGTATTGGCGGCTGCTGATTCCGTGGGTGGTGCAGGCGGTTGATTACGCGACGGCGACCGCTCGTGCTTTGCGGGCACGGCACGTGGACGAACTGAAATAGCGCACGTAGCACAGCAACCCGGAGCGGGCCTGCACAAATACACGAAAAAGCGCAGATACACGAGAGGGGCGGGGTGAACTATGTAGGTTCATCCCGCCCCTTCGCTTTACTCGCCTAGCTTAGGCTGGTTTAGGGCGTTTCAATGAGGAGCGCCGCCGCGGGAGCTGCTCCCACCACAGGTACCAGTCGTGCTGACCGTAGAGCGCCTCCACGAGCTTGTCGAAGCCGCGATAGACACGCACCGGCATCGCCGAGGAAACCATCGTGTGCTCGACCGCCAGGATTTCTGCATCGCGGCGGGTGGCGACCGGTACCGGTGTGTAGAACTCTATGAAGTCCGAGGCGATAACAGCCGGGTAGGCGTCATCGCGTTCAAGCCAGTAGAGGGCGATGAGCAGCAACGTTTCGGGGCTGGGGCTGGAGTCCCACCCGCCGAAGGGTAGATAGGCAAACACCCCGGAGGCGTCCCGCAGCGGCAGGTCCATGATGAGCAGTTCCGCGGCGCTGTCAATGTCGGTGGATTTGACCTTCTCATTGATGATGCCGGCGGTCAGTTCGAAAGGATACTCTGCTTTCAGGGGCGTGCCAATATCCTCTTCGTCGAGTTCGCCGTTTTTCATGAGGCGGCAATACGTCTGTCGGTAGGCGTTCTCGTTCAGGCGCCGGAAAGCTTCGTGCGCAGCAACTTCTACACCGAACTGGTCCACGTAATGATGCTGGTCGGTGAGGAGGTCATGTGCGTACCGTTTGATGGTGTCGGCGGTGAGGTCCTGCACGGGGGTTAAGGTACGCAGGGATACGTTATTCTCGATGGTTCCGAGCAGGGTCGGGTTGAGGGCAACCACGATGGGGGTTGTTCCCCGGTTCTTGCCCTCGTGGAGGTGTTCGAGGTATCGCCGGTTAAGTTCGGCTCGTGGGGCGCCGTGGCGGATTCGCTCGTGTGGGTAGGGATACAAGGCGATGAAGCGCTCATAGAGCTCTGCCATGGTTTTCTCCGATGTTTGGTTGCCCCCAGTTTATCGCCTATTTTCGCACAAAAATATGGGTTTTTGGATGTTTCAGCAGGGCGCGGAGGGCACGCGATTTTTTCGTGTGATGAGTGTGTATCGGTGTGTGCTAAACACGCTTAAACTGCCTTTGTGTTGGGCGGTTTGCGCACCTGTTTTCGCCAGAAAAAGTTAGAAATTTTTCGCCACCATATGAGATTTTGGGCGAGTTACACCGGGCGGCATCAAAAGGTTCGGCGGACACTTTTGTGGAGGTGGCGGGCGCCGCCTGAATGCCTGTTATCAACCGCAGATACACGGCAGAAAGGGCACCAAACCCACAATTTCAGAAGGAAAAACACCCTATTTTCTTCTTCGGCGCGTCATATTTGACGTATTAAGAGCGTCTCGGGCGAGTTCCGCCGCTGCCGCATAGCTGCTGGAGTAAAGTGTTGGTACCAGCTACCACCCGTGCCGCATTGGTACGGAAAACGACGCTGGGACCATCAACTCGCAGGAGTTCAAACCAACGGAGGTTCTCATGTCGAATAACTACTACAAAGAGATGGTTCGCCTGGCAGACAGCATCGCTGATAAGGCGCATGAGGGGCAGACTGACCATAATGGCTGGCCCTATATCTCCCACCCCCGCCGTGTGGCTCTTGGGGCGCGTAAGCTTGTGTGTGAGTTGGCTGCCGCAACTCACCCTGATACCTCTTTGGAGGAGCTGAAGGCTGAAGCGCAGATTGTGGCGCTGCTGCATGACACGGTGGAGGATACCGGCGTTTCTCTCGCTTTCTTGGCGCGTCACTTCTCGACGCGTATTGTGGATGCGATTGATGCCCTGACTCGCCGCCCCGGCGAATCCTACGAGGCGTACCTGGGTAGGGTACGTGTGAATGATTTGGCTCGTCTGGTGAAGCTTGCTGATGTTGCGGATAATACTGACCCGCAGCGTATGGCGCTTTTGGATGAGTCGACCCGCGCAAAGCTCACGGATAAGTACAAATACTCCCTGAAACTGCTACAGCTAGACGACTGATATGTAGCAAACCCTATAGAGAAGCCGCCCGGTATGGAATGTGTTCCACACCGGGCGGCTTCTCTGAATCATATGTTGAACTAGCTCAGGTGATAGACTGCGTAATCAGCTTCTTCCTCAGTGAAACCTTCAAAAGAAGAAGTCAGCTAAGAACGGATTGCCTCAGGAGACATGTTCATCGTCTTCTGGTAGCTCTTTGCTTTTTCCAAAGCATTTGCATTCCAGCCAGCCTTCATATTGTCCACTGCATACTGAGCAGCTTCAGGAGTAAACTGTTCGAATTCGCTGGTGAGCTGGTTGTAGATACCCTGCTTGGACATGTGCATAGTACGTGAGTACGATTCGGCCTTCTTCAATGCCGATTTGTACTCACTCGGTACACTATCGCTCTGCTTTGCATTAGACTCTGCCGCAGAGGAGCCCACGGTAGCAGAATCGCTCGTAGCAGCTGAGTTAGCAGCGGCAGGAGATGAGGGAGCGCTTACCGTGGTGGAGCTCTTAGAGCCGCCGCCCATCATCGAAGCACAACCACCAAGAAGAAAAATAATGACGAGAGTGATAAACCACCAACGAAGGTAGAAGGGCTTCTTCTTGACATAGACAGAGCCGTCAGCTGCAATAATTTTTTGTGCCATAATTTCCTTTCAGCTTTCCTCAAGCAACCGTTGCATGAAGAAAACCAATATAAAGTGGGTGGATGATTCACAAGGAAATATACTTGCCCCCCATTGTCAAAGCAGCAAAAATTGGCTTTGCCCAGAACAAACATCTACTGCGCACATATCTGATACCGCACAAAATACCCGCCCGGTGCCGAAGGCATACACCTTCCGCACCGGGCGGGTACTTCATCTGCGGTCAGGAGCTTAAATGTTGAAGCCCAGCGCGCGCATCATATCGCGGCCGTCCTCAGTAATACGCTCCGGACCCCACGGCGGCATCCAAACCCAGTTCACACGCCAAGAATCAACCAGGTTATCCAGGTTGCTCTGAACCTGCTCCTCAATAACCTCCTGCAGCGGGCACGCTGCGGTGGTCAGAGTCAGGTCCAGAATGAGGGTTCCATCCTCATCCCAGCGCAGACCGTAGAGCAGACCGAGGTCAACAATATTGACGCCGAGCTCCGGGTCAATGACCTCCTTGAGGGCTTCCTCAATTTCTTCCTGAGGAACACGACCCTGCACAGTCTCAGTCATAGTTCTATCTTTCTGTCAGAATCCGGTAAGGAGAAGAAGCTTACTTCTTACCCACGTAAGCTACGTAGCCCTCTTCTTCCAGGCGGTCAGCCAGCTCGGGGCCGCCCTGGTCAACCATCTTGCCGTCCACGAACACGTGCACGAACTGCGGCTTGATGTAGCGAAGGATGCGGGTGTAGTGGGTAATCAGCATGACGCCCATGTCGTTCTCGTCGTGCGCACGGTTCACGCCCTCAGAAACGATCTTCAGTGCGTCAACGTCCAGACCGGAGTCGGTCTCGTCCAGGATGCCGAACTTGGGCTTGAGCAGCTCCAGCTGAAGGATCTCGTGGCGCTTCTTCTCACCACCGGAGAAGCCCTCGTTCACGTTACGTGCGATGAACGCGGGGTCAATCTCCAGGTTCTTCATGGCTTCCTTAACGTCCTTGGTCCAAGTACGCAGGGAGGGAGCCTTGCCGTCCACAGCGGTCTTAGCGGAACGCAGGAAGTTGGACATGGTCACACCGGGGATTTCAACCGGGTACTGCATAGCTAGGAACAGGCCTGCGCGTGCACGCTCGTCCACGCTCATCTCGGTGATGTCCTCACCGTCAAGCAGGATCTGACCGGAGTCAACCTGGTACTTGGGGTGGCCAGCAATGGTGGAAGCCAGAGTGGACTTACCGGAACCGTTCGGGCCCATGATTGCGTGAATCTCGCCCGAGTTGATGGTCAGGTTAACGCCCTTCAGGATGGGCTTGGTGGTTTCGTCGTCGAGGATAACCGAGACGTGAAGGTCCTTGATTTCAAGAGTAGACATTGATTTCTCCTGGTAAAGCTTAGTTATTGCTGAGGGCGAGCTCTGCCTCAAGGGCCTCGGTGAGCTGCTCTTCAAGTTCGGGAACACGAATCTGCTGAATGATCTCGTTCAGGAAGCCGCGCACGACCAGACGGCGTGCCTCTGCCTCCGGAATACCGCGAGCCTGCAAGTACCACAGGTGCTGCTCATCGAGCTGGCCGGTGGTGGATGCATGGCCGGCGCCCTCAATTAGGCCGGTCTCAATCTCCAGGTTCGGCACGGAATCGGCGCGGGGGCCAACTTCCAGCAGCAGGTTACGGTTCAGCTCGTAGGTGTCGGTGCCTTCTGCATCCTTACCAATCAGAACGTCACCAACCCATACGGAGTGTGCACCCTTGCCCTGCAGCGCGCCCTTGTAGGTCACGCGGGACTTGCAGTTGGGTACGGAGTGGTCCACGAACAGGCGGGACTCAATGTGCTGACCTGCATCTACGAAGTACAGACCGTACATTTCAGTCTCAGCACCGGGAGCGGTGAACTTGGTGGAGGGGGTCACGCGCACCAGGTCGCCGCCGAGGGACACCACAA
The DNA here is from genome assembly GCF_041432905.1 of Rothia sp. 27098_8_161. Classification (NCBI taxonomy): domain Bacteria; kingdom Bacillati; phylum Actinomycetota; class Actinomycetes; order Micrococcales; family Micrococcaceae; genus Rothia; species Rothia sp. 27098_8_161. The sequence continues at coordinate 148,049 of NZ_JAPWAL010000001.1, forward strand.
CGTGCTTGAAGCGTGCGTTGCGGCCCAGCTTAGCGTAGTGTGCGGAGGCGTGGATTGCGTCGTCAGCCCACTGCTGCACGGAAACAACATTCAGCTCAGCCTCGTCGTTCACCACAAACTCAACATTCTGTGCCAGGACGGTGGAGCCAGTGTGGCGCAGAACCACAACAGCCTTCGAGAAGGGCTTAGCCTCAATCACGATGTGCTGCGCGGCAGGCTCGTTGCCGGTGCCGGTGATGTCGATTTCCACGTGCTCAGCCAGTTCAGTTTCGGCGGGGATGGTCACCACGGTTGCTTCGGTGAAGCTGGACCACGCGTTCGCTGCCACACGGTCCTCAGGGATACCTGCGGAGCCGATGCGTGCATCCTCACGGGAGACGGTCTCAACCTGAACCTGCTCGGGTGCAGTAATCTGCGGTGCCGGTGCGGTGCCGGTCAGCTTCTCCAGGTGCAGGCCACCCAGACGCTTCAGCGGGGTGAAGCGCCAGTCCTCTTCACGACCGGTCAGGGGTGCGAAGTCCTCCACCTTGTAGGAGGTCTTACGCTCTGCACGGGATGCTTCGAGTACCTTCTGGATGTTGTTCGGGTTTGAGCCCTGGTGGTGTTCCTCGGTGGCACGCAGCAGGGTGTCATCGTGGGCGAACTCGGTGGCGAGCTTCTCGCCCTCCTGGTCCATGCCGGGGATGATTGGGGAGTGGTAACCCAGGGTTTCTTCGTTGGTCGGCATTAGCCCACAGATCCTTCCATCTGAAGTTCGATCAGGCGGTTCAGTTCGAGTGCGTACTCCATCGGCAGCTCACGTGCGATGGGCTCAACGAAGCCGCGGACAATCATTGCCATTGCTTCTTCTTCGCTCAGGCCGCGCTGCATCAGGTAGAACAGCTGGTCCTCGGAGACTCGGGAAACGGTCGCCTCGTGACCCATGGTCACATCGTCCTCGCGCACATCCACGTAGGGGTAGGTGTCAGAGCGGGAGATGGTGTCCACCAGCAGTGCGTCACAGACCACGGAAGACTTGGAGTGCTTAGCGCCCTCACGAACCTGAACCAGGCCGCGGTATGCGCTACGGCCGCCGTTACGTGCCACGGACTTGGACACAATGGTCGAGGAGGTATTCGGTGCAATGTGAACCATCTTCGAGCCGGTGTCCTGGTGCTGGCCCTCGCCCGCGAATGCGATGGATAGGGTCTCACCCTTAGCGTGCTCGCCGACCATGTAAACAGCCGGGTACTTCTGGGTGACCTTGGAGCCAATGTTGCCGTCCACCCATTCCATGGTGGCGCCCTCGTGCGCAACCGCACGCTTGGTCACCAGGTTGTAGACGTTGTTCGACCAGTTCTGGATGGTGGTGTAGCGAACGCGTGCGTTCTTCTTCAGCACAATCTCAACCACTGCGGAGTGCAGGGAGTCGGACTTGTAGATGGGGGCGGTGCAGCCCTCAATGTAGTGAACATAGGAGCCTTCGTCCGCAATGATCAGGGTGCGTTCGAACTGGCCCATGTTCTCAGTGTTAATGCGGAAGTACGCCTGCAGCGGGATCTCCACGTGAACTCCCGGGGGAACGTACACGAAGGAGCCACCGGACCATACGGCGGTGTTCAGTGCGGAGAACTTGTTGTCGCCAATCGGGATGATGGAGCCGAAGTATTCCTTGAACAGTTCAGGGTATTCGCGCAGACCGGTGTCGGTGTCGACGAAGATCACGCCCTGCTGCTCCAGGTCCTCACGGATCTGGTGGTACACAACCTCAGACTCGTACTGTGCAGCCACACCCGCGACGAGGGAGTTACGCTCCGCCTCGGGAATGCCCAGGCGCTCATAGGTGGTGCGGATGTCCTCGGGCAGCTCCTCCCAAGAGGTCGCCTGACCCTCGGTCGAGCGCACGAAGTACTTAATGTTGTCGAAGTCGATTTCGGAAAGATCCGCACCCCAGGTGGGCATAGGCTTACGCTCGAAGAACTTCAGCGCCTTCAGACGCATATCCAGCATCCACTGGGGTTCGTTCTTCTTTGCAGAGATGTCACGCACGACGTTCTCATCCAGGCCGCGCTTTGCTACCTGGCCTGCTTCGTCGGAGTCTGCCCAACCGTACTCGTAGTTGCCAATGCCCTCGAGTTCGGGGTTCATCTCCAGGATCTCTGAAATGACGGTGTCGTTGGCGTTCTGCCCAACTTTCTCAGTCATTACGGCCTTTCTTCGATGGTTATTACATTTCTCGCCGGCACCTGCCGGTTACAGGTGCGGTAGTTGAGGGGGCTGACGCCGCACTCAACCACAATGCGTGATGCGGTGTGGTTGCGGGCGGGGTTCAGCGTGCGGGTCGCACCCTTGAGGGGTTCATCGGGGTGCGCCGCTGGGTACTGCGTGATCGTTACACGGAAGGTTCCTCTGCGGATTCTTCTGTGTTCTTCTCACTCTCGGCGGTGACGCGGTTCAGGGGCACGTGCGTGGTACACACATGAGCACCCGAAGCCATGGTTGACAGCCTACGGACATCAACGCCGAGCAGGTCAGAAATAATCCCGGTTTCCTGCTCGCAGAACACTTGAAAGTCTCCAGCGAGGTCGCGTACCGGGCAGTGCCCCTGACAGAGCTGAATACTTGCAAGGAAATGCTCGGGAACGGTGCGTCCTGCAGGAGGTGCGGTAACCTGAGCGGTTGCCACAAAGCCGTCCTTGCTCATTGCCTCTGCGAGTGCCTGTGCTCGGGCTGCTACATCGTCACCGGCGGCTTCTACGATGGGGCGGTAGCGGGCTTCCATGTCTGCGGCGCGGGCGGATGCGAAAGCTTCGAGAGCTTCCTGTCCGACCGTGTCGCGGAGCATTTGCAAGGCATTGCGGGCGATGAGGAGGTAATCGTTGCCGAGGCGTTCGTGGCCCTGGGGGGCGATAACGTAGCGGCGGGCGGGTCGTCCAGCTCCGGCGCCGTGCTTTTTGATGGGCGCGACCTCAATCATATTGTTGGATTCGAGGGCATCGAGGTGGCGGCGTACTGCTGCGGGGGTGAGACTGAGGAGCTCACCGAGGGTTGCGGCGGATACGGGGCCGTTGTTGAGGACTTCGCGTAGGACACGGTCCCTGGTGCGTTCTTCTGCCTCGGCTTTGCGTTTGGATGTGCGTGCCGCGGAGGACTTTGTACTGGAAGCACCAGTAGATCCCGAGGCGGCGGTTCGGGCGCCGTTTCGGGTCTGCGCCTCGTTCATTGAGGCACGCTGAGGGGTCTTATTCACGGAATACACAAATAAAGTATGTCCTAATTAGTTTTTCTTTGGCTAGTTAGGTACCCCTACTTGCTAACTTTTTTACCTTAAGGTGAAGTTTTGAGTCGTACCGAGCGTGCTTTAAACGTGAGTTAGGGCATAAGATGAAGGAACACACACTCTCATTCATCGAAAAAATCGAAAGTGACAGTTTATGGAGACCACCACCGCGGGCCAGCAGGATCACCCGGGGCGTGCATCCGCCGCACCAACAGCACACGCTGAGCACCACACAGAGCCCAGCGCCTCACCCACCGCACGACGACGCACCGTCGCTGAAGAACCGGCGCTGAGCATTAAAGACCTCATCAAAGAGTTCAAACCTTCACGCGCCTTCCGCACCAAATACCCCGAACGGCTCACCGCCAGCGGGCTCTACCGCGCCGTCAACAAGGTCAACCTGCGCGTCTTCCCCGGTGAGGTGGTTGTCCTACTCGGAGCCAACGGTGCCGGTAAAACCACGACTCTCGCTTGCGCGCAGGGTCTACTTAAACCCACCCGCGGTACCGTACGCCTCCTCGGAGAAAACCCACTGCAGGCGGACCCAGAACTGCGCGCTAAGGTCGGCATTATGCTCCAGGACGGCGGCCTGCCCAACGCCATGCACCCCATTCCGTTACTGGAACACATCTCGACCATGTACACCGACCCGTACCCGGTCGAAGAGCTCGCAGAACGCCTTGGTATTGACACATTCAACGGCACCACTATTCGCCGCCTCTCGGGTGGTCAGAAGCAGCGCGTCTCCCTTGCCGCAGCCCTCATCGGCCGCCCGGACGTGCTCTTCCTCGACGAGCCCTCCGCGGGCCTGGATCCGCAATCACGCAACGTCGTCTTCGACATCATTCGTGAACAGCGTGAACTCGGCACCGCCATTGTGCTCACCACGCACCTGATTGACGACGCACAGAAGCTCGCCGACTACGTGTACATCATTGAAAACGGCGCCACGGTTCAGGAGGGTACCGTTTCCGAGCTCATCGCCAGCGACGGCACGAACCGTCTGCAGTACAGTCTGAACGCGCCCACCCTCACCTGTGAGCAGCTACTGCCCGCGCATCTGCGTGCCGGTGTGGAGCTCATCGAGAAGGTGCCCTACACCCCGGCTCGTGACGGCACCCCATCCGTGCCCGGCGAGTATGAGCTGGTCGGTGCGCTACGCCCCGAGCACCTGGCGGCATTCACCGCGGCACTCGCCGAGCACTATCTCATGCCAATTTCTCTCACCATGGAACCGAAGACTCTTGAGGATGTCTTCCTCGACATTTCAGGACGTGATATCCGATGAGCAACACCGCACGCACCGACAACAAACGGACTGCTCAAAACCCGATAGAAGAGAACCGCGCAGAGGGGAACCTAATGGAAGAACACGCCGCGAACCTCCACCCCAAGGTCTCTTCTATTGACGAAGATGAGGAGTACATTCCCCCGCGTGCGAACTACCCGCTCGTGCGCGTGATTGAGCAGGGCCGCTACGAAACCATGGCGATGCTACGCAACGGCGAGCAGCTGATGCTCAACATTATTTTTCCCGTCATGGCGCTCATTGCCCTGCGGTTCACCGGTCTGATTGATGAATACGCGAACTCGGTGGGGGTCTCCCGCATGGATGCGGCGGTCCCCGGCGTTCTGGCGCTCTGCGTGATTTCTACGGCGCTGTCGGGTCAGGGCATTGCTACCGGTTTTGACCGTCGCTACGGCGTGCTGCGGTTCCTGGCGACCACTCCCCTGGGCCGTGACGGCCTGATTATGGGCAAGTGTATTGCGGTGCTGGTGGTCGTGGCGATTCAGTTCACCCTGGTGGCGGCGCTCGGGTACGGTCTTGGGTGGCGCCCAGACGCTATCGCCCTCTCGCGCTCCATCATCACGATGATTATGGGTGCTGGCGCATTTACGGCGCTGGGTCTGCTCATTGCCGGTACGGTGCGTGCGGAGGCGACCCTCGCCATCGTGAATATTGCCTGGGTAATTCTTGCCGGTGCCGGCGGTGTCGTGTTCCCGCTGAACTCCTTCCCTGACTGGTACGCCGGAATTGTGGCCTGGTCACCCTCGGCGGCTCTGGGTGATGCGTTGCGCGGCAACTTCATTCAGCACCAGTGGCTTGCCGACCCTCACTGGGTCATCATCGTGTGGACCGTGGTCATTGGATTTATTGCCTCACGCAAGTTCAAGTGGTCCGACTAGCAGCAGCGTAAATGCAGACAATACAAGAGCAGACAGCGCTTCTTGTCATCACAGGTTAAAAGCAGGTTAAAAAGGTGGGCGCCGGATATGTTCCGATCATATCCGGCGCCCTATACACTGACCTTTCGTCCCTTAGATCGCGTACAATACACACGCTACGGGACGAAATAAAAGCCCTCTTCTCCAGAACCTTTTATCTCACAACCACAGTAAGATAATCGACGGTTTCCACGCGGAAGAGGGGCTTCAATCACCGAGATGTAGACCGACCCAACCACTGTTTCGGTCTACAACTTTGCTACTCAACCTTGACATGAGCTTCACCAATTACACAAAAATGTTACGAAACTGAACAATATTCAGCCACAAGCTCAGAAATGCAGCTCAGATATACACCGCGAACTCCGCACAGACCCCCCACAACCTGCACCATAACGGCACATCACCCCCGCTTTACCCTCGCATTACCCCCCCATCCCCGTATCATCCTGTGAATGTCTGCATTCACACATCGGATCATCCCGCCTCCTGAACTATCCTGTTAAAACAAAAGGGTCGAAACAAACCTCCCAGCTCACCGCACCTACCGGGGTACCTCCCGGCGCGGGAATAAGCACGCCCGAAGGCACGTTACACCCAACGGACAGCGCGCTAGCACAAGCCTGCTGGCGCATCCACTCACATTGTGAAAGGACACCCACGTGGCAGAGAACTTCCAGTGGACAGAAACCGACCAGCGCGCCGTAGATACCGCACGTATCCTCGCTGCAGACGCCGTAGAAAAGGTCGGATCCGGTCACCCCGGAACCGCAATGAGTCTGGCTCCGGTCGCATACCTACTCTTCCAGAAGATCATGAACCAGGATCCCGCCGACGACCGCTGGGAAGGCCGTGACCGCTTCATCCTCTCCCCCGGCCATACCTCCCTCACCCTGTACACTCAGCTGTTCCTCGGCGGCTACGGCCTGGAAATGAGCGATCTGGAAGCCCTGCGCACCTGGGGTGCTCTCACCCCCGGCCACCCCGAATACAAGCACACCAAGGGTGTAGAAATCACCACCGGCCCGCTCGGCCAGGGCCTGGCATCCGCCGTTGGCTTCGCCTACGCACAGCGCCGTATGCGCGGCATGTTCGACCCCGAAGCAGCACCGGGCACCTCCCCCTTCGATCACCACGTCTACGTCATCGCCTCCGAGGGTGACGTTCAGGAAGGCGTCACCGCCGAGGCGTGCGCGCTCGCAGGTCACCAGGAGCTCGGCAACCTGATTGTCGTCTGGGACCGCAACCACATCTCCATTGAGGAGGACACCGACGTTGCATTCACCGAGGATGTAGCAAAGCGCTACGAGTCCTATGGCTGGGATGTTCAGCGAGTGGACTGGACCCGCACCGGCGACTACGTTGAGGACGTCGCAGAACTGTACGCCGCTATTGAGCGTGCGAAGGCTGTCACCGACAAGCCCTCCTTCATTGAGCTGCGCACCGTCATCGGCTACCCCGCCCCCACTAAGCAGAACACCGGCGCAGTACACGGTTCCAAGCTCGGCGCCGATGAGGTTGCTGCCACTAAGGAACTGCTCGGCTTTGACCCCGCCAAGAGCTTCTTCATTGAGGAGAACGTGCTGGCACACACCCGCCAGCTTGTTGAGCGCGGCGCAGCGGCGCACAAGGCATGGGACGAGAAGTTCGAGGCATGGGCCAAGGCAAACCCTGAACGCTCCGAACTGTACAGGCGCCTCGTTGCAGGCGAACTGCCCGCAGATTACAAGGGTGCTTTCCCCGTGTTCGAGGCTGGCACCTCCGTGGCAACCCGTGCGGCATCCGGCACTGTCATCAACGCTATTGCTGACACCTTCCCCGAACTATGGGGCGGCTCCGCTGACCTCGCTGGCTCAAACCTGACCACTATCAAGGGTGCAGAGTCCTTCAACCCGGCATCGCGCAGCACCGAAGACTGGACCGGCAACCCCTACGGCCGTGTGCTGCACTTCGGTATTCGTGAGCATGCTGCCGCAGCAATCGTTAACGGTATTGTGCTCTCCTCCCCCACCCGCGCATTCTCGGGCACCTTCTTCGTGTTCTCCGACTACCAGCGCCCGGCTGTTCGCCTCTCCGCACTGATGGGCGTTCCCTCAGTGTACGTGTGGACCCACGATTCCATTGGTGTGGGCGAGGACGGCCCCACCCACCAGCCGATCGAGCACCTCTCCGCCCTGCGCGCTATCCCCGGCTTCGACGTGGTTCGCCCCGCGGACGCTAACGAAACCGCCGTCGCATGGCGCACCATCCTGGAGAAGTCCGATCGCCCCGCAGGTATCGTACTCTCCCGCCAGAACCTGCCCGTCTGGGCTCGTGAAGACGTGCATGCAGACGCTGAGGGCGAAAAGTTCGCTTCCGCTGAGGGCACCGCACGCGGCGGCTACATCATGGCTGATACCGAGGGCACCCCGGACGTCATCCTGATCGCTACCGGTTCTGAGGTTGAGCTGGCCATTCAGGCCCGCGTAACTCTCGCAGAGCAGGGCATCGCCGCTCGCGTGGTTTCCATGCCTTCGCGTGAGTGGTTCGCTGAGCAGGACGCAGAATACCGCGAGTCGGTTCTGCCCTCCTCGGTTGCCGCCCGTGTCTCCGTTGAGGCTGGCCTGGCAATGAGCTGGTACGACCTACTCGGCACCGCCGGCCGCGCCGTATCTATAGAGCACTTCGGTGCCTCCGCCGATGCAAAGACCCTGTACCGCGAATTCGGTATCACCTCGGAAGCTGTCGTGGCTGCCGCTAAGGAATCCATCGAGGCAGCAAAATAAAACTTTGTCCACCACATCCGTCTGAGTATGCACCCTCTTAGGGCACATATATGAGGTGGTTGTGGTGAACGACGGGTAGGCTCCGGCTCATATTACTGAGCCGGAGCCTACCCAACCCCGGCAGTTTTTTACCGTTATCCAATTGTTATTTCTGACAAAGAATCGAAGGTTTTCACATGTCTGAGTCCACTCAGAAGCTTTCCGACGCTGGCGTCTCTATCTGGCTTGACGACCTCTCCCGTGAGCGTCTGACCAGCGGCAACCTCGCCGAACTCATCGAGACCCACAATGTCGTCGGTGTGACCACCAACCCCACCATCTTCGCTGGTGCGCTCGCCAAGGGTGCCGCATACGCTGAACAGATGCGTGAACTTGCCGCAGTCGGCGCAAGCGTTGAAGAGGCAGTCTTCGCCGCAACCTGCGACGACGTACGCGTAGCCTGCGACGTATTCGCACCCGTCTATAAGGCATCCAACGGTTTTGACGGTCGCGTCTCCATCGAGGTTGACCCCCGCCTGGCACGCGACGCCGAAGGCACCGTCAAAATGGCACATGAACTCTACGAGCGTGTGGGCCGCGAAAACGTCATGATCAAGATTCCTGCAACCCAGGAAGGCCTGCGTCCCATCGCTGAGACCCTGGCTGCTGGCATCAGCGTGAACGTGACCCTGATTTTCTCCCTGACCCGCTACCGAGAGGTCATCAACGCCTACATGCTCGGCCTGGAGCAGGCGCTGGAAAACGGTAAGGACCTGTCCACCATCCACTCGGTCGCATCCTTCTTTGTCTCCCGAGTAGACACCGAAATTGATGCGCGCCTCGAAGCTGCCGGCGGTGACGCTGCGCAGCTCAAGGGCAAGGCAGGTCTGGCAAATGCACGCCTCGCCTACGAGGTGTTCGAGGAAATGTTCTCCTCCCAGCGTTGGGCACGCCTGCAGGCCCACGGCGCGAACGTACAGCGCCCGCTGTGGGCATCCACCGGTGTGAAGGACCCTTCGCTGCCGGACACCCTGTACGTCACTGGCCTGGTCGCACCCAATACCGTGAACACCATGCCCGAGGCAACCCTGAACGCTGTTGCTGACCACGGTGAAATCACCGGCAACACCATCGTGCCGAATTACTCCGAATCCAACAAGATTCTGGACGCTATTGGTGCCGCAGGTGTCTCCTACACCGAGGTCGTAGAGAAGCTCGAGGTTGAGGGCCTGTCCAAGTTCGACGTTTCCTGGGAAGAACTGCTGCAGACCGTCCGTAAGGCGCTTGAGCAGGCCAAGTAACCATACCCATTAGCTGCTGACATTCAACAGCTGCTCAACTGTAGCGCGCTACCTACCGCTACGGATACGCACCACCTCACGTATATGTTGGTAAGCACCCAACCCACCCGGATTCTTGCAGAGATTCTCACCGGGCTTCACCGCCCGAAGCGTCCCAGAGAATTTAGGCGGGTTAGGTGCTCCTCATATCGTCCCGTCAAAACCGGTACAATACAGGGTACACACCTTCCAGAATGCGGCATCCCCTCCGTGCGAATAAGGTACGAACCGCGCGCCGCACGAACCAACCAAGGCAATCAAAGGAATATATTGTGACTAACGGTCATGAAGCGAACCCCCTCAGGGATACTCGCGACCGCCGCATTACCCGCATTGCGGGGCCGTCCGCGCTCGTTTTCTTTGGCGTAACCGGTGACCTGGCCCGCAAGAAGCTGCTTCCGGCAGTATACGATCTAATGAACCGCGGTTTGCTCCCCCCGAGCTTCGGCCTCGTCGGCTTCGGCCGCCGTCCCTGGAGCGATGACGACTTCCGCGCCTACGTGCGTGAATCTGTTGAGGCAAACGCCCGCACCCCCTTCCGTGAGGATGTGTGGAACCAGTTCCAGCAGGGCATGCGATTCGTTGAAGGTGCCTTCGACGACGACGCAGCCTATGAACAGCTCAAGAGCACCCTCGCAGAACTCGATGAGCGTGGTGCCCACGGCAACCACGCATTCTACCTGTCGATTCCCCCAAAGGCATTCGAGCAGGTTCTCACCAAGCTCGCTGAACACGACCTCGCATCCGGCGATAACGACACCATCAACCCCGTCGACGGTTGGCGCCGCGTGGTCATCGAAAAGCCCTTCGGTCACAACCTTGAAAGCGCACGCGAACTGAACTCCATCGTGGAGGCAGTCTTCCCGCCCGACGCAGTGTTCCGCATCGACCACTACCTCGGCAAGGAAACCGTGCAGAACATCCTGGCAATGCGTTTCTCCAACCAGATGTTTGAACCGCTCTGGAACTCTAACTACGTTGACCACGTCCAGATCACCATGGCCGAAGACATCGGCATCGGCTCCCGCGCAGGCTACTACGACGGCGTGGGTGCAGCCCGCGACGTCATCCAGAACCATCTGTTGCAGCTGCTCGCCCTCACCGCTATGGAAGAGCCCCTCAGCCTCGATGCCAAGCACCTGCGCGCCGAAAAAGCTAAGGTCCTCGAAGCACTCCGCATTGACGATCTGCCGAACTCCTTCGCGCTCGGCCAGTATGCTGCAGGCTACCAGGGCGGAGAACACGTCAACGGCTTCTTCGACGAAAATGACATCCCTGCAGACTCCCGCACCGAAACTTTTGCGGCGCTGAAGGTCTCCATCGCAAACCGCCGTTGGGAAGGCACCCCCTTCTACCTGCGCGCCGGTAAGCGCCTGGGCCGCCGCGTCACCGAAATCGCGGTGGTCTTCAAGAAGTCCTCCGACCGTCTCTTCGGCGAAAGCGAAAACCTGCAGGCAGGCCAGAACGCCGTCGTTATTCGTGTGCAGCCCGATGAGGGTATGACCATCCGCTTCGCTGCGAAGGTCCCTGGCACCCAGATGGAAATCCGCGACGTCAACATGGACTTCGGCTACGGCCACTCCTTCACCGAAGAGTCCCCCGAAGCCTACGAACGCCTCATCCTGGACGTTCTACTCGGCGAACCACCGCTGTTCCCCCGCCACGAAGAAGTTGAACTCTCCTGGAAGATTCTCGACCCATTCGAAGAGTATTGGGAAGAAAACCGCATTAAGCCTGAACCCTACGAGTCCGGTTCGTGGGGTCCGCGTTCAGCGCACGAAATGCTCGAACGCGACAACCGCGCTTGGAGGCGCCCGTGATCTCGCACCTGCACAACACCACCGTTTCTGCCATCAACAAGGAACTGAGCCAGTTGCGCGCCAACAACGGTAGCCTCAGCAGCGGACGAGTACTCACCCTCGTTGTCCTCGCGGAAAAGGGCCATTCCCGCGAAGCAATGCGCGCCGCAATTCGTGCCTCCCACGAACACCCGAGCCGCATTATCGTACACATCTCCCACGACCCGCTCGACCCCGACCAGTTGGATGCAGAAATCCACCTTGGCGGCGACACTGGCGCATCCGAGATGATTGTTCTGCGCGGTTGGGGTAGCGCATCCCGCCCGACTGAAGCACTGATTTCCGGTCTGCTACTGCCTGACTCCCCGATTGTGGTCTGGTGGCCGCACTCAGTTCCGGAGAACCCAGCACAGCACTCCATCGGTCGTATCGCTCAGCGTCGTATCACCGACTCTGCGCGCGCTGAGGATCCGAAGGAAGCTCTCAAGCACCTCGCCGAGGTGTACCGCGCCGGGGATACCGACCTGGCGTGGACCCGCCTCACCCTGTGGCGTACCCAGCTGGCTGCGCTCCTGGAGCAGATGCCTTCCTCCCCCGTACACCGCGTGGTTGTGTGGGGTTCGGACAAGTCCCCCTCCGTGGTTCTGCTCGGTACTTGGCTCGGTTGGAAGCTTGAAGCGCCCGTACACCTCGCGACCATCGGTGCGGCAAACCGCGGCCTGTACCGCGTCAGCATTGAGCGTGAAGACGGTTCCGTGACAATGTTCCGCCCCGGTATTTCCGTGGCGACTATTTCCACCCCGTACGCACCCGATCAGCAGATTGCGTTGCCGGTGCGTACCCTCGCCGAGTGCATCTCTGAGGAGCTGCGCCGCCTCGACCCGGACGACACCTACAGTGACGTGCTGAAGCAGGCGCTGCGCACCGTAACCCTCGTGGACGATACCTGCCAGCCTGAAGACATGCTGGATCTCGAAGAATACCCGGAGGTTTTCGATGCCTAAGATTCAGAACATGGGCGCATCCACCCCTACCCTGGTGACGCACCCGACCCGCGAGGCTCTCGCAGCAGACGCGGTGACCCGGATCCTCGACATCATTGAGCACGTGCTCTCTGAGCGCACCATCGCCCACATTTCGCTGACCGGCGGCACGATGGGTATCGCTACCTTGAAGGCGTGGGCTGAGAACGAGCGTGTGAAGAATATCGACTGGTCCCGCGTGCACTTCTGGTTCTCCGACGAGCGTTACGTGCCCGAGCGCAGCCCCGAACGTAATGACGGTCAGGCTATTGAGGTGCTGCTCGCTCCCCTGCTTTCGCACGGCCTGGTCGTAGACAATGTGCACCGCATGGGTCCGTCCGATATTTTCACCGGCCTTGAGGCTGCCGCCGAGCACTACGCCTTTGAGATGCGCGACTACGCCGGTTCCGCACCGGCTATGAGCGTGCAGATGCCTGAGGGCGCAACCGAACTGCCGCTGGCTGGCGGTCACGGTGGCGGTGCAGGTCACGAGCACGGCGGCTCTGGCAGCTGTGGTTGTGGTGGCGGCGGTTGTGGTTCTTCCGCACCCGAGCAGTCCATCGAAGAGACCACCTTGGAAGACTTCGACGCTGCCGCTGAGGCTTCTGAGCCCGCAGGTGGTTGCGGATGCGGCGGCGGAGGCTGCGGTGGTGGCCAGTGGCCCGCACCGGTCTTTGACATCACCCTGCTGGGCATGGGCCCGGATGGTCATATTGCTTCCCTGTTCCCGGGCCGTAAGCAGGTTCTGCTGGGTACCGGTCTGCCGGAGGATCCGGTTGAGGGCGGTAAGGCTGTGACCGTGATGGTTTCTGATTCGCCGAAGCCGCCGGCTGAGCGTGTGTCGGTGACCCTGCCGATTATCAATAATTCGCGTCACGTGTTCTTCCTCATCACCGGTGAGGATAAGCAGGATGCGACCAGCCGCCTTCTGGCTGGCGCGAAGCTGGACGCTGAGGATCTGAACGCGCAGCTACTGCTGGAAACCCCGGCGATGGGTGCGCGCGGTAAGAAGCAGACCCTGATTTTTGCGACCGAGGAGTCGTTGGCTCCTGAGAACCGCCCGTAAGGTTCTGGTTCTGAATTAGTTCTGGTTCGGTTCTGAACTGCACCAAACATAGAAAAGTGGAGCCCCGGATAGACACCTATCCGGGGCTCCACTTTTCGCTACGCCCGCCTACTTTTCAGTAGCGGCAGGATTCTGCGGCTGCTGTTCATGGGGCTGCTCCGCTTCGTTTTCGAAGCTCACGTACAGTGCCGCCAGTGACGGAACCGTCGCCTCCAGCACCTTCTGCGCCTCCTCAGCGGTCGGTGCGAGCTTCGCGCCGGTAAGTTGCAGATACTCGCGCACCGTCATGGGCTGCGCCCAGTCAAAGTGCTCACGCACGGCGGTGATATTTGCGCCTGACTGCAGCACGTTAATGCCATGGGCCAGACCGATATCCGTCACCTTCACGATAGCGTCGGTCTCCCCCGGGATATCGTACGGGTCGCAGTTCTGCAGATCTACAATGAACGGCAGCACGCCGCGGCTCTCAGCGCGCAGAGTGAACTTGGTGTGCACCTGACTCACCTCGTGCACCTCACCCACACCCACGGCGGGAACCACCATGAAGCCTGCCTGCAGGTCGTTCACCGCGTCTAGGGTGCGTACCTCCCCGAAGCCTGAGTATAGCTGCACCACCGGCACGAGGTAGCGCACCTCCGCCTTGAGCGCCTTACGAGCCTCAATATCGATGTACTCCCATGCACCACCAGTACCGTCTGTAATGTCACCAGAGTGGTGCGCGTAAATGGCGTCCTGGCTGTTCTTCACGGTCTGCGACCAGTAGCTGATCTTGTCCATGTAGTTGCCTTCAGCATCAAACATCATCAGCGATAGATCAATGTCCACACCCTCATTCCAGAAGCAGAAGAGGCGAATCACGCCGGTGGACGGCAGGTGCACCGTCGAGGTGTTGTAGCGGCCCATACCGTCCAGGGAGGGGCGAGCGCTGCGGGTGTTCAGCGGCATGATCGTATCGCCCACCTCGTCAGGCAGGTAGATGCTGGTCTCGGCAAGGCGACCGGACAGGCCAATTTCGACCAGGCGCTCCAGCAGGTCCAGCACCACCGGACTGTACTCGCGCGCCGGAATCATGGTAGCGATACCGGTCTTGGACAGGTTCATGCGCTGCGGGGCGGCAGGCTTAGCCTTCTGGTCAGAAGCCTCACGGCGCTCTCCGCGCTGGCTTGCGGCAGGTTCGGAGCCGACCGGAATGGAAAGCAGCGGGTTCTCCGGGCCGGAATGAGCGCCAAAGAACGAGCCCAATGGGTTCGGGATACCCGCATTCTGCATGAGGTTCTGAACCATCGCGATGCCCTCTGAGTTGCGGCGCGAGTAGTCAGCAAGCTCCCGGTCCTCCTGCCCCGCCACCGGGTTGACGGGGCGCTCCTTCGGCGGGTTTGCGAGCGCGTTACGTTGCAGGGTCACCAGGTTGCGGATCTGCACCAGGATAGGCGCAGATACGCGCGGCGCCACGGCGGCAAACGCGTCAAAGATGACCTGCTGGCCGGGGCTCGGCGCGGTATCAATGCCGTAGCGGGGTGTTTCAAAAGTGTCCAGGGCGCGCACCAGCTGGCGTGCAAACACACCGGGGCGGGTGGAGAGCAGACGTGCCACGTTCTGCGCATCCCGAGTTGCGTAGGCGCGGTCTACCAGCGACTCGAAGCTGTGCACCTCACCGCGGTACAGGTCGTCAGCCCAGTGGCTCAGCGCGGCCAGCGACGGGTAGTCGCCGGGGTGAACCGCCTTGACGAGGCGCTTGTACATTTCGGCGTTGGGTGCGCTGTCGTAGCGAGCGCCGACCGGGTCGGCATCAATAATGCGGTTGAGCAAGTGGGCGATGCGGGTGCGTTCGCTACGGCGCAGCTTCAGGCGCGGCGCGGCGCTCAGGCTCAAATCCCCCACCGTGCCGTTGAAACGCAGACGCGAGTATGCGGCGGCGAGGGCGAGCGCCTCCTTCATGGTGCGCAAATGCTCGGCATCTTCGGGATGCAGGCAGGCGGCGATGAACACGCGGTTTTCGCGGCTGGTGTTCTCCGGTCGGGTAGCCGGCAGCGCGTCATGCTGGGCGAGGAAACGGCGCAACGCCACAAGGTCGCGCTGGTCGGTCTGGTTGTACGCCTGCTGCTGACCGAGCAGCTGCTGGTAAAGGGCATCCGCCATGATCAGGGCATTTTGCACGCCGCTGACCATCTGCAGGGGTCGGCGGTTGCGTTCCATACTGGTGAAGTTGGAGCGACTCATCGGCTGCTGCCACTCGTAAGGCACGTAGTTCTCGGGCAGACCACCAAGGATGCGCTCGGTGCCGTCCGGGTTGTAGTACGGGTTGGAGAGGTAGTGCATGATCTGCTCGGTGTAGCGCTGCTCGTCGGTGAGCGTCAGGGTGCGCAGATCAAAGTCGCGGCGGAATACGCGGCCGGGGCGGTACCCGTATTCGTAGGACCAGATGGTCGCGAACAGGGCAAATTCGTTGGCGCTGGCGTTTAGCGCCTGGGCGAGGGACTCGTTGCTGAGGGTCAGACCGCAATTGCTCAGGAGGGATACTCGCCCCAGGTCGGTGTCGAATGCGCCGGAGTGGTGTAGCTCGTTAATGCTCGAGTAGTTCGAGCGGTAGTAGGGGCCATACAGGTCGGTGAAGACGTACACGCCGTAGCGGCGCATCAGGATGAGGCGCACGAGGGGGCTGAGGCCCTCGGGTGCTTCGCCGTGAAGGTATGCAGATTCGTTAAGGTAGGGTGATTCTTGCAGGTAGGGGGATGCGTCATAGGGATTGGTCACGGGTCGTCCTTTCCGTTGGTCTCACCCGACTGTCACCGTCGGTGGTGTATCTATGTTCTTATCGTAGCGGCGTGGGCACGAGTTGTCGCTGGGTTTGGTCATCGGGACCTGCGGTGTACATCTTCGCGGGGTGCAACGGACCGTTACGTATCGCGGAGTTTGGGCGGCGCTTATCCGGTGTTTGTGTATCGGTCGCTTGCTGATCTGTTGGCTGCTCACCTGTTGGCCGCGTGGGAACGGGGTTAAAAGAAAAATGGCGGGAAGCGAAGAATCCGATAAATATAAGAAAAGATATTTCAGAAAGTAGGACTCTTCATGATCCGCCATTACCTATAGAGTACTCCCGCCCCGCGACGGTGGTCAAGCCTTTTCGTCACCGAAGCATGCTCTGGGGTTTCTACCCGCCGGTGAGGCTTTAGCTAAGGGGCAAGTAGCCTCACCGGCAGGTCGGTTTTTCGGGCTAGGACTCCCCCAGTAGCGCGAGCACGGCGCGCAGGGGCGGGTTGACGTCTACGTTGGTGACGCCTACGGCGCTGTGACTGGCGTCAAGTGCGCTGGAGTCAACGTCAAGGCGCACGTACACTCCACAGCAGGTGCTGAAGGATTCGAAGCGCAGGCCTTCGGCGGTGCTGGTGACGACCGGGTCTGCGGCGCGTAGGGCTCCGGCGAGGGAGCTGGGCGGCACGTAGAAGCGGGTGCGGGCGACCCTGGCGACGACCAGTAGTGCGGTGGCGTAGACGTCTGCTCGTTCGAGGAACCCGGAGAAGAAGTACGGGTGAGAGGCGGCGCCTTCGGGGGTACTGCCGCCGCTGGTGGCGAGGCTGAGCGCGCGGGAGTCGGCGCCGTCGATGAGGGCTGACGGGGCGGTGTACGTGTAATCGAGGGTGTAGGCACTCATGGCTTCTTTGCCTTTCGTATGTGGTGTATACGTCCTATGATGCCGTAAAGACTCGCGCCCCGCTACCGCTTTCGTCATTGCCGTTTGGTGCATAAAAAATCCCCGGCATTCTCGGTTGAGAAGTGCCGGGGAAAAGCTCTATTGGCTCACCCTCGATGGGGTGGGCGTGGGCTCTGACGAGGGCGACTAGACGACGATCTGGCCGTTGAAGCGCATTGCCAGGCCGTACAGGACCACTGCGATAACCCAGATGACGATCACGGTGACGGTCAGGCGGATCAGGTTCTTGGACGCCATACCGGAGGAGTTCAGGGAGTTGGTCATACCGCCGCCGAACATGTCGGAGAGGCCGCCGCCCTGACCGCGGTTGAGCAGCACAAGCATCACCGCGATCACGCTGGTGATGGCGATGATGACCATGAGTACGTTCATGATGACGTCCATGGGGACCTTCCTTCGTTGTCTTCTGGTGGGGTGCCTGGACTGCGCGGGCGCAGACAGACGGGTTTAACTATACGCTACGGCCGCCATTCGGTCACGTTAAGTGGCTTTTTACGCGTCGCGGTTGCTACGGCGCTGGTATTCGCTGGGGGTCAGCTGCAGGGCTGCGGGGCGGTCGGTGAGCACACGCTGGGCAGTGAGTTCGTCGCCTTCAGTGTCGTAGGCGCGCACGTATCCGCCGTCGATGAGGTAGTAGGTGAACTGCTGTGCGGCTGCCCAGTAGGCGCCTCCTTCAGCGTAGAAGCCCTGGTCTACCCAGTCGCGCAGGGTGAGGGTCACGGGGATTTCCGGTGAGGAGGTGCGACTGTAGAGCTGGTCAAGAAATTGGTCGCGGCGGCTCTCGAAGTACTGGTATTCGGGCGAGGGGTCCTGGTACTCTGCACCGCCTGCGTAGCCGATGTTGCCGCCGACATTGCCGGGTAGGCGCGGGGCGCTCACTTTGCGGTTGCGCAGATAGCTGTAGAGGATCATGCCGACGAGGGCTGCGACGACCAGGGAAAAACCAAAGCTGAACATGCCAATAAGTGTACGGGGCAAACCGCGAGGTTGGTGTATTCTGGGCGGGTTTTGTGGTTAGGGGCGAACGCGCCCGGCTCTTACGCCTGAGTCATACACCAGCCTCCTACGCCCGCCCTTTGCCCCTCCCCCCGCCGCTAACTCGGTGGCGGGTAAATGGTTCAGCGCCCGGTCGGGTGGGTACCCGCCGGGCGCTGTAACGCTATGAGACGCTATGCTACGTCGAGGTTTTATGCGTCGAAGCGTGCGATTGCTGCGAATTCGTCAGCCTGCAGGGATGCGCCGCCGACAAGTACGCCGTCCACGTCTTCCTTGCCCATGATGGAGGGTGCGGAGGAGGACTTGACGGAGCCGCCGTAGAGAACGCGTACCTTCTCTGCAACGTCTGCGGAGTAGAGCTTGGCGATTTCTGCGCGGATTGCTGCGGACATTTCCTGTGCGTCGTCTGCGGTTGCGACCTTGCCGGTGCCGATTGCCCAGACGGGCTCGTATGCGATGACGAGGGTTTCTGCCTGCTCTGCGGTCAGACCTGCGATGGAGCCGCGTAGCTGCTCGAGGGTGTACTCGACGTGGGTGCCTGCTTCGCGGATTTCGAGGGGCTCACCGACGCAGAGAACGGGGGTCAAGCCGTGCTTGTATGCTGCCTGGACCTTTGCTGCGCAGAGCTCGTCACTTTCGTGGTGGTAGGTGCGGCGCTCGGAGTGGCCGACGAGTACGAAGGTTGCGCCGAGCTTGGAGAGGAATGCGCCGGAGATTTCGCCGGTGTATGCGCCGGAGTCGTGGACGGAGAGGTCCTGACCGCCGTAGAGGATGTCCAGCTTGTCGCCTTCGACGAGGGTCTGCACGGAGCGGATGTCGGTGAAGGGCGGGAAGACGGCTACTTCGGTTGCGGAGAAGTTGAAGTTTGCGTCGTCGAGGGTCCATGCGAGCTTCTGGACGAGGGTGACTGCCTCTGCGTGGTTGAGGTTCATCTTCCAGTTGCCTGCGATGAGGGGCTTACGCGACATAGTTCGCTCCTTAGCTCTCCCGCGCGGTATACCGTACGGGGTTGTTGTTCGGAATTTTCCTTTTCTATTTTAGAGGTTTGAGGGCATATTTTCACGGTTTTTGGCGCTTTTTATGCTCTCTGATGAGCATCCTCACCCTACGTTCACTGATTGTGTTGAACCCGGGTACGAAGTACCGGCAGGGTGGAGCTTAGGGGAATATACCCTGCCGATATTCTGCCGGTGGTGTTTGTCTACGGTGTGCTAGTAGCCGCCTCGGAGGCCGCCGCGGAAGAGATACGCCTCAATGCAGAAGAAGGCAATCGTCAGAACAATCACAAGAAGTCTTATGGCGAAGGAACGGCTCCAGGGCAGTTTTCGGGCAGCAATCTTCTCAACGATGAGCGCCGCAAGAGCACAATAGGTGAAGCAGACGCACAGCAAAACAACAAACGAAATGATGAGAGTAGCCGTTGCTACCGAGGAAGATTCCCAATAGGCGTAGTACATCCAGCGGTAGGGAGCGTTTGTGATGAAGTAAGCAGTGAATCCACCGGTGGGGAGACAGATGAGCGAGTAGAGGCCCATACGCTTGGGCTCTGCGGGGGCAGACATCTAGAAACCCCCGCGGGAACGGTACCGAAGTACCGCCCGGCGGGGGTTCCTTACACTAAAACCGTGTACTAAATCTGTGCATCCAGATTAGGCGCCCAGTGCCTCCAGGCCGGGCAGGGTCTTACCCTCAATGTACTCGAGGGAAGCACCACCACCGGTGGAGATGTGGCCGAACTGCTCATCCTTGAAGCCCAGGTTACGGACTGCAGATGCGGAGTCGCCACCACCAATGATGGAGAATGCGTCAGACTCGACGATTGCCTTTGCTACAGCGCGGGTACCCTCAGCAAAGGGAGCAATCTCGAACACGCCAACGGGGCCGTTCCAGAAGATGGTCTTTGCCCCCTTAATCTTCTCAGCGAAAATCTCAGCGGTCTTGGGACCAATGTCCAGACCCTCAGCCTCTGCACCGAGCTTGCCGCCGGTCAGGTCCTCAACGGGGCGGACCTCGGTGTTAGCGTCAGCGGAGAATGCGTCAGCCCAAACAACGTCCACTGCGGTAATAATCTCGGTGCCCTTCTCGGGAGCTTCCTTCAGGTAACGCAAAACGTTCTCGACCTGGTCCTTCTCCAGCAACGACTGGCCGACCTCGTAGCCCTTTGCGTATGCGAAGGTATAGCCCATGCCGCCACCAATGAGGATGGTGTCAGCCTTTCCGATCAGGTTGTCAATCACGGCGAGCTTATCAGAAACCTTAGCGCCACCCATGACCACAACGAAGGGACGCTCGGGGTCGTTCAGGGTCTTAGCCAGAACATCAACTTCCTTCTTCACCAGGTCACCCAGGTATGCGGGCAGACGCTTAGCAACGTCGTAAACGGAAGCGTGCTTGCGGTGAACTGCGCCGAATGCGTCGTTCACGTATGCGCCGTTCTCGCCGGTCAGCGCGACCAGTTCGTCAGCGAATTCGCCGCGCTCTGCGTCATCCTTGGAGGTTTCGCGTGCGTCGTAGCGGACGTTCTCAACGACCAGAACTTCGCCGTCAGCCAGGGCTGCTGCCTTAGCTTTTGCGTCCTCGCCTACCAGGTCGGTTGCAACCTTCACAGGCACGGATGCCAGCTCAGCCAGACGTGCAGCTGCCGGTGCGATGGAGTACTGGGGGTCGACCTTGCCCTTGGGACGGCCCAGGTGTGCGGTCACGATAACGCGTGCGCCAGCCTTGGCAAGCTTCTCAATGACGGGCAGGGATGCGCGGACGCGGCCATCATCGGTGACAACGCCGTCCTTCAGGGGTACGTTCAGGTCGGAACGGACCAGAACGTGGCGGCCTGCGACGCCTTCTTCGAGCAGTTCGGACAGTGCCTTAGCCATAGGAATTCCTCCTGGATAGGTGGGTTTATATACCGTTTCCATCATACCGAATACTAGGGTGTTTAACAGCCTAAAAAATAGCTTTTATATGGTATTTTTCCGCAGAATATCGCGGATATTGACACTCTCTAAAACCTATTTTCTTACGGTATTTTTGACCCAAAAAGGGTGACAGAAAATAGCATGTTTATACGTTATTGAGGGTTTTATTCAAGACCTTTGCCAAAGAGCCTTGGTACAGCAAACCCCGACTCCCCCGCTTAATGCGGTGGTGCCGGGGTTCACTATGCGTTAGTCACGCGGGGTGACGCTTAGACTCGGTGAGCGTCGTAAGCCTATTGGGGCTTAGAGGGATGCCACAACCTTGTTGGTGAACATCACGAGGCGCGAAACGTAGCCGTACTCGTTGTCGTACCAAGCGATAACCTTCACCTGGTCGCCGATGACCTTGGTCAGCGGTGCGTCGAAGACGGTGGAGATGGACTCACCCTCGATGTCCTTGGAGACGATGGGGTCCTCGTTGTACTTGATGATGCCCTTCATGGGGCCCTCAGCTGCTGCCTTGATTGCTGCGTTGACTTCCTCAACGGTGACCTCACGGGAAGCGGTGAAGGTCAGGTCGGTGATGGAGCCGGTGATGGTGGGAACGCGGACTGCGAAGCCGTCCAGCTTACCCTTCAGCTCGGGCAGAACCAGGCCAACAGCTGCTGCTGCACCGGTGGAGGTGGGGACCATGTTCACGGCTGCTGCGCGTGCACGGCGCAGGTCGCTGTGGGGAGCGTCCTGCAAACGCTGGTCAGCGGTGTATGCGTGGATGGTGGTCATCAGACCCTGCTTGATGCCGAATGCATCATTCAGAACCTTAGCCATCGGAGCGAGGCAGTTGGTGGTGCAGGATGCGTTGGAGACGATGTGGTGGTTAGCTGCATCGTACTGGTCGTCGTTCACGCCCATGACGAAGGTGCCGTCGATGTTCTTACCGGGAGCGGAGAGGATAACCTTCTTAGCGCCAGCCTCGATGTGTGCCTTTGCCTTGGTGCCGTCGGTGAAGAAACCGGTGGACTCGAGGACTACGTCAACACCCAGGTCCTTCCAGGGGAGGTTCTGGGGGTCACGCTCAGCGAGGATCTTGATTTCCTTGCCGTCAACAACCAGTGCGCCTTCCTTGACCTCAACCTCTGCGTTGAAGCGACCCATGATGGAGTCGTACTTGAGCAGGTGTGCCAGGGTCTTAACATCGGTGAGGTCGTTGATTGCGACGATCTCGAAGCCGACGCCCTCGGTCTGAGCTGCGCGGAAGAAAGTTCGGCCGATGCGGCCGAAGCCGTTGATTGCTACGCGTACGGTCACTGGAGTATCTCCTTGTCAGTGCGTTGGTGGCGGTGTACAAATCCGATGCCTTGTAGACTCTGGTTTAGTCGGATTCGTCCGTGCTCTATGTTGCCCGGTTCGTTCCGCCGTTGTTGGTAACAATCCTACCCTAGTTTGTGTGTGTTTTGGTGTGTTCTATCAATAAATTTTTGTGAGTTACACCATGAAAACCGGTAAAAACCCGTTGTTTTCTGTTGTTTTGCGTTGTGTTCACCCTTAGAAAATGTTGCGATACGGTCACGGCAACATAAACACACGCGAAACACACATTTGCTAAAAACCGCACCATATCAAGGCAAAATCTGAGGGTAAAAAATACCCTTTCACCTGCGAATGGGTTCCAATGACACCCGATACGCTCGCACACGGTGCGAATTATCACCCAAAAACAGACGACCCCAAAGTAAGACACACCACAGCCTTAAAAAGGGCTAAATACGCTCCCGATGTACAAATTGAGCATATTTCGTGTCGCATTTCGTGTCACCCTCGGCGCATCATACGAAAACACCGCACAAGAACACCGCACAAGAACACCGCACAAGAACACCGCACGAGCACACCCGTAGACACACAACACGGGGCCAGCATGGACACACCGAAAGGCGGCTAGCACACAATCCTAATAAACGACCAGCGCCACAGCACCCAAACCGGAATGAGCCGACAGCACCGGCGGTAGTGCGCTCACCAAAAACTCCGGCGCCGAAGAGTCAGCAGTATCATGAACGAGGGAGCTCTCCCCCAGCATCTGCTGAACCTGCTCGTACAGCTGTACCGCCTGCGCCGCATTACCCACATGATGCACCGCAACCACCTCACCGCGCGGGGTTGCTTTGAGAGAAAAACAGGCGGGAGAAGGATTCATCTCAGGTGCAGCCGCAGAGGTGAGCGCCGCCGCATGCCGTTGATCACGGCAGGTCTGCACGGTAACCTCCACCAGACGCTCCAGGGCGCGCGCCGCAGTACGAGGGCGCTCCACATACGTCAGCTTGCCCTCGGTAATCGTGCCAATGGGTTTGATTTGGAGCATCTGACCCACCATCGCCAATGCCGGGGAGACACGGCCGCCGCGGCGCAGAGCATCCAGGGTCGGGATATAGAAGTAGAGCGTGGACTGCTCGCAGATGGACTGAATATAGTCCACCAGCTGCGCCGCAGTCGGATAGTCGGGGTTCGGATAGTTAGGGGTCGAATAGCCAGGGCTCGGACACTCAACACTCGAGCCGGCAGATGCAGAGTTCAGCACCTCCAGAGCGCGCACCACCGCATGACCGTAGGCGCCTGCGACCGTGCGGGTATCCACCACGCTAACACCCTCGGAACCCAGGCGGCTCAGGCGGGCACCGGTGCGTGCCGCCTCCACCGTACCCGAGAGTTCACCGGACAGATGCACAGACACCACATGCGTAAAACCTCGCGACGCCAAATCATCATACACATCAGCAAACATGCCCGGCGCGGGCCCGGAGGTGCTCACCGTCTGACCCATCACGTGCGCAAGCATAATCGCCTCGTCCACCTCGGCGGCAGTCAAATCCTGCAGTTGACGATCCGGCTCACCGGGCGTGCGAATAGTCACCGGCATCGGAACCAGCACAAAATTACCGCGAGCGCTCAGGCGCTGCACGAGCTTCGGGTCGAGGGAGGCGGCGCTATCGGTTACCACGGCAATGCGGGGGGCGTTATCCTGCTCGTGTACAGGATTTGCCCGCTCAGCATGTTCCTGCTGAGTATCCTTCTGGCTCATTGGTCTCTCTTCCCTGCTGGTTATATTCACGACACAACTATTGTGTCTGGCGTCTCATTGCGGACTTCTACCACCATAGCCCCGGTAGAGCAGAACGTCCAAGTGCAACGCACTAAAGGCCGCGTTAACGGCGCAAGCCCCGCCACGCCTCCGGGTTCATTCCATAGAACGAACTGAAGCCACAGCGGGGCTTGTACTTTATCTAAGAAGCTTAGATTACGATGTTCACAAGCTTAGGCGCACGCACAATCACCTTGCGGATCTCGGCGTCACCAATCGAACGCTGAACAGTAGCATCCGCCAGAGCCCGCTCCTGAAGCTCCTGCTCAGAAATATCCTTCGCAACCTCCAGGCGAGCCTTGACCTTGCCCTTAATCTGCACAATAGCGGTGACGGTGTCATCCACCAGCAGAGCCGGGTCAACCTCGGGGAAGCCCGCGGTCAGAACCGGGGTGTCGTAGCCGAGCACGTGCCACATGTCTTCAGAGGTGTAGGGTGCGTACAGAGACAGCAGAATAGCGATGGTCTCAGCAGCCTTACGGACCGCCGGGTCAGCCGCACCGGCCCCGGAGTCAATAGCCTTACGGGTTGCGTTCACAAGCTCCATGGTCTTTGCAACAACCACGTTGAACTTACCGTTCTCCAGCAGGCCCTGAACCTCGTGCACGGTGCGAGCAATCAGCTTCTGCAGCTCCAGGTCACCGGTGGTTGCGTCAACACCGGGTTCGCTGGTGACGTCCTGAGCCACACGCCATGCGCGGGCCAGGAACTTCTGCGAACCAGCCGGGGATACATCCGCCCAGTCCACGTCATCCTCGGGCGGGGACGCGAAAATCATGGTGGTGCGGATAGCGTCCACACCGAACTTGTCGAGCTGCTCACCCAGGTTCACGCCGTTACCCAGCGACTTGGACATCGCCTTACCGCCGTTGAGCACCTGACCCTGGTTCATGAGTGCCTTGAACGGCTCATCGTGCTTGATCAGACCCAGGTCGCGAACAACCTTGGTGAAGAAGCGTGCGTACAGCAGGTGCAGAATAGCGTGCTCCACACCGCCAACATACATGTCAACGGCACCCCACTCGCTCATAGCCTGCGGGTCGAAGGGGCCCTCATCGAAGTTCGGGGAAACATAACGCAGGAAGTACCAGGAGGAATCCACGAAGGTGTCCATGGTGTCCGAGTCACGGCGAGCCTGCTTGCCACACTCGGGGCAAGGCACAATCGCCCAGTCATCGGCAGCGGCAAGAGGCGACTGACCCTTAGGAGCCAGCTGCTCACCGCGCAGGTTATCGGGCAGCAGCAC
Source organism: Rothia sp. 27098_8_161 (assembly GCF_041432905.1). Lineage (NCBI taxonomy): Bacteria > Bacillati > Actinomycetota > Actinomycetes > Micrococcales > Micrococcaceae > Rothia > Rothia sp. 27098_8_161. The sequence goes on from NZ_JAPWAL010000001.1 coordinate 173,513, forward strand.
CGGCAGCTGATCCTCAGGCACCAGAACCTCGCCACAATCCTCACAGTGAATCACGGGGATGGGGGTACCCCAGAAACGCTGGCGGGACAGCAGCCAGTCACGCAGACGGTAAATGACCTTACCCTCACCGGTGCCGGCAGCCTCAACCAGCTCAATAGCCTTAGCGAGCGCCTCAGCCTTGGGCAGGCCGGTCAGCTCACCGGAGTTGATGAGCACGCCGTCACCAGCTGCGGCAACACCGCTGGTAGCCGGGTCCTCAGCACCCTCAACGTCCAGGACCTTCACGATGGGCAGGTCGAACTTCAGGGCGAACTCAAGGTCACGCTGGTCGTGCGCGGGCACAGCCATAATCGCGCCGGTACCGTAATCGGCGAGCACGTAGTCAGAAGCCCAGACGGGCAGCTTCGCGCCGGTCAGCGGGTTAATCGCGTAGCGGCCGGTGAACACGCCGGTCTTCTCGCGGTCGGAGGACTGGCGGTCAATATCGCTCAGTGCCTTAATGTCTTCGCGGTACTGCTCCAGGGCAGCCTTGTGCTCGGGTGCCACAATCTGCTCGGCGAACGCCGCATCCGCAGCAACCACGATGAAGGTTGCGCCGTACAGGGTGTCCGGGCGGGTGGTGAACACGGTGAAGGACTCTGCAGCCTGGTCCTCGGTCGCCTCAATCTCGAAACGCACCTCAGCGCCCTCGGAGCGGCCAATCCAGTTGCGCTGCATGAGCAGAACACGGTCGGGCCACTTGCCCTCCAGCTGCTCCATATCGTCCAGCAGCTGCTGTGCGTAATCAGTGATCTTGAAGTACCACTGGTTCAGCGACTTCTTAGTCACGGTAGTACCGCAACGCTCACACGCACCGTTCACAACCTGCTCGTTAGCGAGCACGGTCTGGTCCTTGGGGCACCAGTTGACCATGGAGTCCTTACGGTACGCCAGGCCCTTCTTGTAGAACTGCTCGAACAGCCACTGAGTCCACTTGTAGTACTCGGGGTCCGAGGTGTGCAGGCGGCGGCTCCAGTCAGCGGCAATAGCGTAACGCTTGAAGGACTCAGCCTGAGTCTCAATGTTCTTGTACGTCCACTCCTTGGGGTGAGTGTCGTTCTTAATGGCTGCGTTCTCAGCGGGCAGGCCGAAGGAGTCCCAGCCAATCGGGTGCAGAACATCGTAGCCGCACTGCTTGAAGTAGCGGGCGTTCATGTCACCAATAGCGAATGCCTCCGCGTGACCCATGTGAAGGTCACCGGAGGGGTACGGGAACATATCCAGCACATACTTGCGGCCCTTGGGGGCGTCACCGGTGGGCTGGAAAACCTTCGTTTCGTCCCAGTAGGGGCGCCACTTGGCTTCCATAGCGCGGAAGTCGTACGCATTTTCGTTGCGTTCGGTCTCTACCTGAGCAGACACAGCGATTCCTTAAATAAAGACAGGTTGATAAAAACTTAACCCTCCAAGTGTAACGCGAAACCCGCACCGCGCCAGAGTTGAGGCCGCCTCGACTACCAAATGGACGGCACCACCCACCCGACCACCTGCGCAATCACCCGCCCAACCACCGATGCGGCAGTCGGGTTTCAGAGCCCTTTCAGGCTTCTCCCCTAGAATTAAGAACGGGACTTAGCCGTCCCAGTACCCAACCCGCGAAAGGTACCCATGACCTCCACCGTTACCCCGGACTCCCCCAACGCCTCAGTTCTTGAGGGTGTGCCCGGCCCGCTCATTCCCGGCACCCGCCACGACGCCCTCATCGGTGACGGCCCGCAGGCAGTTATGACCCGCTACTGGCAGTACGGCAAAGGCATGAACGACGGAACCTTCCCCGAAGGCTCCTACCCCGTGCTGCTCGTGCACGGCTTCCGCGGCGACCACCACGGCCTGGAAATCATCGCGAACTACCTGCTGAAGCTCATCCCGAACGTCAGCATTATCAGCCCCGACCTGCCCGGTTTTGGCCGCTCCGCAGATCTGACCGAAAGCACCCCGAACAAAAACAGCCAGAGCGCAGACACACAGGGCGGAGACAACATCAACGCGTACGTGGCGTGGCTAAATGACTTTGTGAAGCACACTAACCCCGCCCGCGAGGATACGCAGCCCCTGCCGCTGCACGTGGTCGGCCACTCCTTCGGTTCCATCGTCACCAGCGCCTTCGCCGCCGCACACCCGAACTCGCTCGCGCTACTCTCGCTCATCAACCCCATTAGCGAACCCGCCCTCGAAGGCAGCCAGCGCGTCGCCTCCCGCCTCGCCTCCCTCTACTACCGTGCCGGCGCGGCACTCCCCGAAAAAATCGGCTACCCGCTACTGCGCTCGCAGCTGATTACCCGCGCCTCCAGCGAAGTCATGATGCGCACCAAGGATAGGGCAATGCGCCGCTTCATCAACGGCCAGCACGCCGCCTACTTCGGCTCCTTCGGCTCCCGCCGCGGAGTGCTCAGCGCCTACGAAGCGTCCATTACGCACACCGCCGCCGAATACGCCGCCGCAATCCGAGTACCGGTGCAGATGCTCGTCGCCGAAGACGACGACCTGGGCACCCCCGAAACAGCTCGCGCCATGTACGCGACGCTGACCTCCCGCGACCTGCCCGCCTCTTCGTCCGGCGCCCGCGAGCGCCTGGACATGATTCCCGAAGTCGGGCACCTCATCCACTACGAAACTCCTCGCCGCGCCGCGGAACTCATCGCCGATTTCGCCGCCGAACACTAAGGGAACGAACAGAAGGAACCATCATGAAACTCATGGTTGACGCCCGATACACCCGTATCGGCTTCCACGACGGCATCAGCCGCTACACCGCCTCCCTGTTGGGCGCGCTCAAAACCCTCATCGACACCGGTGACGAAGCCGCCGCCGACCTCGACCTGACCATGATTATTAGCGACGAGCGTCAGCTGGAGATGCTACCGGATTTGCCGCACGTGAAAATCTGCTCGCCCACCGGCCCGCTCGAACCGACCGCCTCACTACAGTTGAACAAGTACGCCCCGGACGTGGTGTTCTCCCCCATGCAGACCATCGGCTCCGCCGGACGCAAATTCAAGCTGATCCTCACCCTGCACGATTTGATCTACTACTCGCACCCGACCCCGCCCGGGTTCCTGCCCGCACCGGTGCGCGTGGGCTGGAGACTCTTCCACAAGACCTACACCCCGCAGCGCTTCCTGCTCAACCACGGCGACGCGGTCGTGACGGTTTCTGAGTCGACCGCCGCGCTGATTCGTGAGCACGAGCTGACCACTAAGCCGCTATTCGTGGTGCCCAACGCCCCGCAGCCCGGCAGCGTGGTCTCCCGCCAGACCGCGCTGGAACGTGTCATCACCCGTGAAGAGCAGCCCGTCAAGCACCTGGTGTACATGGGTTCGTTCATGCCGTACAAGAACGTAGAAACTCTACTGTTGGCGATGCGCTCGCTACCGGATTACCGCCTGCACCTGCTGTCAAAGATGCCGCCGCAGCGTCTGGTGCAGCTCACCGACGAACGCCTCATCGGTGAGAACGTGGAGGTGCACAATGGCGTGAGCGATGAGGAGTACCAGCAGTTACTCCGCCAGGCGCACGCGCTGGTGACTGCCTCCCGCGAGGAAGGTTACGGCCTGCCCGTGGTTGAGGCGCAGGCTGCCGGCTGTCCCGCGGTGATTAGTGACATCCCGATTTTCCGTGAGATTGCGCCACACACCGTGTTCGCGCCGGTTGACGGTGCCCCGGAGGCACACGCCGCCGACTGGGTGAAGGCTATCCGCTCCCTGGAGGACCCCGCCGTTCGCGAGCGCGTGATTATTGATGGCCTGTCGGATGTGCGCCGCTACTCCTGGCGCGACTCAGCACTCAAACTGCTGGAGGTCGTGCGCGGGCTCTAGGGCTTGCAAGGCTTACAGAACGCGGCGCTAGATTACGGCGCTAGACACAGTAATGCCGCCGCGCTCCCCCGAAACTCGGGAGGGTGCGGCGGCATTCTACATATTCAATTCCTGGGCACCGGGTAGCGTATGCGACGTACAGCGGCGGCGTGCAAGGGCGGCTCACAGCAACGATGTACAGTGGCGGTTCGCTACACACTTCCTCCGCGCCGACGCAGGGAACCCGCCCTCGCAGAGCTCGGGCACCCTGAGGGCGCATCCGGAAGGTGCAGCCTCACCGCATCACACCGAAGCAGAAATCCTTATACGTAAGCTCCGCGAGCCGCTTCCTTCGCAGCCAGCTCATCCGCGTGACCATAAGTGTAGAAAATCTTCGCGTCATCCAGCTCAGCGAAGCGCGCCAAGTAGCGGTAGATAGCTCCTCGGTCATATCGGAAAGCAACACGGGGTTCGGGGGCATGACACCGTAATTGTGTACAGAAGCAGACCCTCCGCATGCAGGTTCATATGCGGAGGCGATCATAGTCTGAGTCACCAGCATTCATCTTTCGTTGGTGTACACGGTGTGAAGCATGCGCGAAGTTGAGTGATAGATACTGCCAAACCACCTCGACAAGCACCGAAATAGTATCCTCAGTGCTGAATATATTGCCGCAGATACGGAGACTAAGCTAATTAGCAGCCCCTAGAGCTATTATCAACCGCTAAATGCACAAAGGTGTATAAAATGGCTGACATGCACCCGTACCGAGCAAGACTAATCTACACCCCATTAGCCTGTGCCGCACTAGTCTGGACTGCACAAGTTTGTGACGTACCCTTCTCCCCTACGCTCGCCACGGCTTCAAACTCCTCGTCATCGTCCTCATCACCATCAAGACCCAAAAGAGCCGTCACCATCGGCAGAGGGTTGAACTCACTCAGCTGACCCGTGCGGTCCACCTTACGCATCATGAATGCACGCTGCAAACGCCGCTGAGTCAACGGCGAAAGCACCAACACCAGTAGCGCCTCCACCACAAAAATGCCAACCAGAACCCACAGCAACAGATCCGAAGAGCCCGCCTCCTCACGCAGCTGCTGAGCATCCGCCACCAGACGAACAAAGCCCTCCGAATGCAGGCGCGAGGTATCATGTCCCGTCAACGCGGCCAGCATCAGCAGAAGCACCGCATACAGCCCGTAATGCATAGTACGCATCCACTTCTTCACACGCGCAAAACCGCGGTTCAGTTCCGTACCAATATCGGTGAAAGCCTCCGCCCTCTGCGCCTGCTCACCCGCCGGCATCATGTGCGGCACCAGGCGGTGCGAAAGCATCAACGGCACTGGCGAGCACGCATCAAAATACTGCATGTGACTATTCACCGACGGGCCTGGCAGGGTCACAAAGCTGATATCCACACCGGCGGACTGAGTAATATTCGACCTGCCGATACTGTCACCATGAGCAGAAATCTCGCACCGGTCAGTCACATCAAGATCCTGCAACATCGGCGCATAAGCGCGCACATACAGGTGGCAGACGCTACGCACCGACATCATGAGCACCAGGACCAGCGCGCACCAAAACGCCACGGAGGCGGCGGTCAGCTCAGGGACAGAACCCTCAACACGCAGCTGAGCCAGTAGTAGCATGAACACCGCGTACAGCATGAAAACACCGTGCACGAAGAGCAACGGAATCAACCACTTCACGTAGGCGCGCGTGCCGTAGGGGTTGACCAGGCGCGCATCCGCCAGACGCATATCAGCCGGACTCTTTGCGGAGGGAGTTTCGGGGGTGCTTTCCCGGGCGCACTTGCAGACAATACGCGCCCTACCCTTCAGGGTGCCCAGCACGCTCGCAACCAGCGGCGCCATGCTCAACACCAGGGGTACCAGCATTGCATAGTGCAACAGCGAACGGTACGGGCCAAACAGCAGGGACACCTCCACCAGCCAGGAAAACGCCGCGACCGCACTCACCCACAGCAGCATGGCGCGGTTACGGTAACCACCAGCTACGTCCAGGCGCCCCGGAATATCATTGCGGTCACTAGCGATAATGCTAATCGGCACCACGCCACTACCCAGGCCGTAGAAGAAACGAATCGGCTTCTTACCCGCCGCCGCACGACGACGCAGCAGCTCATAGCTCAAATATCCACCCTGCGAATGGGCAATAATACCCACCGCATCGCTACGGGAACTCAAATCGTCCAGCTGACGATCCAGACGCGCATAAATACGCTCCAAATCGTGTGAATCCGGGCTGGTCGCCGTCTGAATCAGCTGCGTCGGAATAGCCTTCACCAGGGCCCACAGCTCACGGGCACGACGAGCCAAAACCCAGCCCACAATACCCAAACCGAGCACCGCCGCAAGAGCCGTAAACGCACCCTGCACAGTGCCCAGGGACGCAACAAAAGCATCACGGAAGGTCATCACAGCCAACGCCGCCAGCACCAGCCACAGCGCCACATTCACAAACCGAGCCATAAAACGCAATAGGTGCCCGGCACGCTCACGCCAGGTCACGCCGGGGCGCTCACAGTAGAAGCAGAACATCAGAAACAGCGGCAAAACCGACACCAACCAGGGCAAATGCTCCTTCAACGGGCGGTAATGCTTGGGCCGCCAGAAGCCTTCCTGAAAAAGAAGGCTACGGCGAGTGACTGTGCGAACCGGGCGCGGCTTCGGCTGAGGCAGACGCGGAAGTTCAAGATTGGGCAGCTCGATATTGGGAAGCTCAATGTTCGGGAGCTCTACCTTGGGGAGCTCAATTTTTGGCAAATCAATCTTAGGGAGCTCAACCTTAGGAAAGTCAATGCCCCGAAAATCAATGCTAGAGAGATTAAAACCGGCACTCTCCGGGCTTTCTTCGACCGGGGCGGCGGGGTATTCTGTGCGCTCAATCGTCAACGAATACGTCAGCTCGCTATGGTGGCTCAGCGGGTTCACCTCAGCGGCAGGCGGGAGGGTATCGCCGTCAGGAATCACCTCAACACGAACCCGTGCAGAATCCTCCTCGGCGGGATTCTCTTCAGAGAGCGCAACAGAATCCGCACCCGTGTTCAGCGCCAACAGAGTCTGCACACTATGCGCTACCGGCTTGCCAAAATACGCGAGCGTCTCACCATGATTCTGGTAGCCAATACCGTGAATCAGCAGCACCGCCGCATCATGGTGCTTACCTTTGCGGTGCAGGGCACTCTTCGGATGTGCAGAAGCATACTCAGCCAGCCGACGATGCTCACCGGCAGGCAGCGCACTACCCTTCAGCAGATGAGGCATCTTCGGCATGCCTCTCACCTCCTCGCCTCTGCGCACAACGCGCCCGCAAACCCGCCTACTTAACACTCACAGCACACATATCGGTGCTGCCCGGTGCGTCTCTTTGGGGGCAAAAATCACCCCTCACTAGAACACTACAGCACGACTAGAAAATCACAGCACGTCCAGGCCGTCACATCGAATCTGAACCGGCCGCTCCCCCACGTTCTTCTTCAACGCCGCAATCGTTGCACGCGTAGCACGCAATTCGCGGGTCACCTGCTGGGCAATGCCGTACGAGAAGAACATCAGGGTACGCCAATCGCCCTGAACCGGCGCCTCCTCAGAATCTTCTTCAAGAGACTCCGACCAGGCAAAATACCCCTGATTCAGAGGAACCGGACCCACAATACGCAACTGCTCACGAACCCGCTCCTCCAGCGTAGAAGAGCCCAAGAACTCCTCAATGAAGGCGCGAACATCCGCTTCCGCACCGGTCACCGCAGCCGTACGAACCGCCGGAGGCAGGCCTGTCTGAGAGCGCTCCTCCAGCTCCCGGCGAGCAAACCACGCCGGGTCCCAACGCACCAGCGCCTGCTCCACCGGCGACGGCGAAGCAGTCGTCACCACCGTGCCCTCAAGAGCCACCGGACGAACCAACGCCGCCGCATTCAACCAGCGACGCAACGCCGCCTCCGGGGCACGCAACGAATCAAAACGAAGCATCTTATCGGCATCCAACAAAAGCGCCGCCGCATAGCCACCAAAAGCCACCGGCTCAGCACCCGGAGTCGCCACCACCAACGCAGGCTCAGGACCAACCGACGCCCGCACATGGTCACCCGCCGAAGAAATCACCGGAACATTCGGAAAGGCACGACCCAGCTCCTCAGCAGTACGAGTCGCACCCGCCGCCGAATAACGCCAATGCGTAAAACCGCACTCAGAACAACGCCACTGCTGCGCCAAATGACCGCACCACGAACACGACGGAACTGACGAACCCGAAGCCACCGACAAAGGCCCGCTACACTCGCCACAACGCGCCGGCATGCGGCAACGCTCGCACGAAAACGACGGAATATAACCGCTACGCGCCACCTGCACCAACACCGGGCCACGCGCCAACGCCCGACGAGCATGCTCAAACGCCAGGTGAGGAATACGCGCCATCGCCGCCAACGGGTCACGTGCCAACTCAAACTCCGACCCCGTCGAAAAAATACGCGGCGAATAATCACGCACCAGCGCACGCGGCGCACGTACATGAGACGCCCAGCGGGTACGCACCAAACGCGCCGCTTCACTACTCATGCTGAACCCGGCAAACAGCGCCGCAGTATTCTCAGCAGAAGCACGCAGAAGCAACACATCACGGGCATGACAATACGGGGCGCGCTGCTCCACCAGCGAGGAATCGCCGTCATCCCAGCACACCACCAGGCCCAGGTTCGCCACCGGCGCGTAAGCTGCCGCGCGGGTACCAATCACCACCGGAACCTGCCCCAAACGTGCCTTCACAAACCCGTGATAGCGAGTATGCGGAGTCGAATCAGAACTCAAACGCACAAACGCGTTAGCCGGTAGGCGTTCGGCGAGCGCGGCCTCCAGAAGATCCAGGTTCTTAGCGGTCGGAACCACAGCAATAGCGCCGCGACCACTCGTAGCAGCGGTTGCGAGTGCGGTCGCCAAAACATCCGCCCAGGTGTGCTCCAGGTGGCCGGGAAGAACCGTCATCACGGCGCGGGTCGCGGCACCGGCGGCAACATCCTCAATGAACTCCGCACCGTTCTCATAATCGGAGAAGACGGAGGCGGCATCGGGCACGTCCGGGTTCAGCGCCGGCGGGTCCAGTACGAAGGGCGCGGGTGCGCCGGGGGTGGCAAGCCAGGCGTACGTGTCAGTATGAGTGGAGGCAGTGGCGGAGGCGGCAGAAGGCTCGGGATCCGTGTGCTCAGATTCCGCAACCTCGAGAGCCGCGTTCTCGGGGGTGTTTTCCTGCGGCTTCTCCCCCACACTTTTGGGGTTGCTCTCGGAGATGTTTGCCGGGCTGCTCTCAGGGATATTGGAAGTACTTACCCGGGCAGAATCACCCAAATATGCCGACTCGTAACCCGGCAGAAGAGGCGCGTACTTCTTATCTAGAGCGGCAATACGCGGCGGCACCGCCAGACGCAAAACATTCGCCACCGTGGAGGCGTAACGGTCGGCAAGCGCCTCGGCAAGCGCAAAAATTTCGGGCGCAACAGACGGCACACGCGACAGCACCGACTTGAGCGGCAGCAGCGAGGTGCGCGTCCAATCGGTCGTGGCGGCGCGCTCCTCAATGTAACCGGTCAGCTCATGACCGTTGAACAGCACACGCACGCGGGCGCCGGGCACCGCATCCTCACTCAGCTCAGCGGGCACGCGGTAATCAAACGTGCGGTCCACCTGCGGCAGGGGGCTATCCACGCGCACACGCGCTACAGGGTTCTGCACACCGCTCGCCTCCAGCTCAGCGGCAACATTCACCGGCTCCGGGGCAGCCGGAATCAGGGCATCACGAAGAGCAGGAAATCCCTGCAACAGGTCAAGCTGTTGCAGGGATTCCTGCTGGGCACCCAACGGTGCCGAAGAGTTCGATTCAGAACTGCTCTGAGTCACCCGAATCAGCGTGCTCCTCTACCCTGACAGATATTAGGAGGAGGACACTGCCGAACGCAGCGCATCCACGCGGTTCAGGCGCTCCCAGGTAAATTCCGGCTCGGTACGACCGAAGTGGCCGTGAGCTGCGGTCTTCTTGTAGATCGGGCGGCGCAGATCCAGTTCGTTAATGATTGCCAGCGGGCGCAGGTCGAAGACCTCACGCACAGCCTTCTCAATCTTAATCGGGTCGACCTTCTCGGTGCCGAAGGTTTCAACGTACAGACCGACCGGCGCTGCCTGGCCGATAGCGTACGCAACCTGAACCTCGGCGCGGTCGGCAAGACCGGCGCCCACAATGTTCTTCGCAACCCAACGCATTGCGTACGCTGCGGAACGGTCCACCTTCGACGGGTCCTTACCGGAGAACGCGCCACCACCGTGACGAGCCGAACCGCCGTAGGTGTCCACAATAATCTTGCGGCCGGTCAGACCGGCGTCACCCACGGGACCACCCTGAACGAAACGGCCAGCGGGGTTCACAATGAACTTAGCGTTGGAGGAATCCAGCTCGACGCCGCCCAGAACCGGTGCAATCACGTGCTTCTCAATGTCTGCACGCAGGTCAGCCAGGTCGTAGCTTGCAGTGTGCTGGCTCGAAACAACCACGGTGTCCACGGAGACGGGTTTGTTGTTCGAATCGTAGCCGAGGGTCACCTGAGTCTTGCCGTCGGGGCGCAACTCAGTCAGCAGGCCGTCCTTACGGACCTTGGTCAGACGCTCAGAGAGGCGGTGCGCCAGCCAAATCGGGGCGGGCATCAGCACGTTGGTCTCGTTGGACGCGTAACCGAACATGATGCCCTGGTCGCCCGCGCCCTGGCGGTCGTACTCGTCAGCAGCGATGCCCTGACGAACCTCCAGGGACTCGTACACGCCGGCGTTGATGTCCGGGGACTGCTCACCAATGGACACGGACACGCCGCAGAACTCACCGTCGAAGCCGCGGGTAGAGGAATCGTAGCCGATACCCAGAATGGTCTCGCGCACGATGGAGGGGATTTCGACGTAGCTGGAGGTGGTCACCTCACCGGCAACATGCACCTGCCCGGTGGTTACCATGGTCTCCACAGCAACGTTCGCTACGGGGTCCTGGGCGATGATGCCGTCAAGGATGGCGTCAGAAATCTGGTCACAAATCTTATCGGGGTGGCCTTCAGTCACCGACTCGCTGGTGAATAGGCGCAGATGGTTAGTACTCACGGTTTCCACTCTACTGGTTGAGGGCGCGCGAAGATAGCGCGCTCGTAATGATGACGGTTTCCTTCAATTATGACACGTTTGTTAAGAGCTATTACGAGGCGGGTGCATAGTAGCCAGTCAGCTTCTCAACCGGCATTATCAGCGAAGCTAGCTCAACGCCGCCAAAATCTTCTGAGTCATCGCCGGACCAATACCCGGCACCGCCGTCAGCTCCTCGGCGCTCGCCTGCCTTATCTGAGCCACCGACCCGAAGTGCTTAATCAGCGCGGCACGCTTCACCTCGCCCAGACCGGGCACCTCGTCCAGGGCGGAGGCGACCATCGCCTTACCGCGCTTAGAACGGTGGAAGGTGATAGCGAAACGGTGCGCCTCATCGCGGATGCGCTGCACCAGGTACAGTGCCTGCGAAGTGCGCGGCAGGACGACCGGGTAGTCGTCGTCCGGTAGCCACAGTTCCTCCAGGCGCTTAGCGATGCCGGCAACGTACACATCCGTAATGCCTAGGTCGCTCAGCGCGGCGGAGGCGGCAGCCACCTGAGGCGGACCGCCGTCCACGAGCACCAGGTTCGGCGGATAGGCGAACTTCGCAGGCTCGGGGGTGGAGGCATCAATCTCACCGGAGTGCACGGGCGCGGCTTCGCGTTCTGCCTGCTGCGCCAGGTGCCTCTTGAAACGGCGCGTAATGACGTCGTACATGCTGGCGGTATCGTCACGCGCGGCGTCGCCGGTAATACTGTAGGTGCGGTAGGCGTTCTTCGCGGGCATGCCATCCTCAAAGACGACCATGGAGGCGACCACGTTCGTACCCTGCACATGCGAAATGTCGTAGCACTCGATGCGTAGTAGCGGATCAGGCAATTCCAGCGCTTCCTGCAGCTCCACGAGGGAGGCGCTGCGAGTGGTCAAATCACCGGCACGGCGGCTCTTGTGCAGGGTCAGCGACTGGCGCGCATTCTCGGCAACCGTCTTCATGAGTTCTGCCTTGTCGCCGCGCTGCGGGACGCTAATTTCCACGGGGCCGCCGCGCACCTCCGCCAGCCAGAATGCCAGCTGCTCCTTATTCTCGGGCTCCACCGGCACCAGCACGGAACGCGGAATATCGTAGCTGTTCAGGCTCTTCTCGGCGTCCTTCTGGGAGGCGAGACTCGCCGCAATATCGCTGTACACCTGCGCAATCAGCTGTTCGATGAGCTGCGCGTCGGTGCTGTCGTTGACCTTCTCCACAATCCAGCCGCGCTGGCCGCGAATCCTGCCGCCACGCACAAAGAACACCTGAACGGACGCCTCCAGGTCGTCCTCAGCGTAGGCGAACAGGTCGGCATCCACGGTCGCGCCGAGCACCACGGCATTACGCTCAAACGCCTTAGTCAACGCGGCAATATCGTCACGAAGAATCGCGGCGCGCTCAAAGTCCATATCAGCTGCGGCGGCTTTCATCTCAGCAGTCAGCTGGGCGATATGCTTCTCAGCACCACCACCCATAAACCGGGTCAGCCCGCGCGCCAACTCGCGATGCTCCTCGGCGCTAATCTTGCCCACGCACGGCGCCGCACACTTATCGATATAGCCGAGCAGGCAGGGCCTGCCACTATTCTTCGCTCGGTTAAACACACCATTCGTGCAGGTACGCACCGGGAACACGCGCAGCAGCGCATCCAGGGTTTCACGAATCGCCCAAGCCTGCGAATACGGGCCAAAATAGCGCACGCCCTTACGTCGCTCACCGCGAGTGACCATCGCGCGCGGGTACACGTCATTGACCGTAATTGCCAGGTACGGGTATGACTTATCATCACGGAACGCAATATTGAACCGCGGCGAAAACTCCTTAATCCAGGTGTATTCGAGCTGCAGCGATTCCATCTCGCTCGCCACCACGGTCCACTCCACACTCGCCGCCGTATGCACCATCGCATAAGTCTTCGGGCTCAGTGTCTGTGGGGACGCAAAATAGCTGTTGAGGCGGTTGCGCAGGTTCTTTGCCTTACCCACGTAGATGACGCGGCCGTCGGTATCGCGGAAACGGTAAACGCCCGGGTCGGTGGGGATTTCGCCGGGGGCGGGGCGGTAGCTGGAAGGCTCTGCCATGGGTACTTTCTCCTAGCTCTACTGGGCTTTATGGTGGTTCTCTACGGGGTCGGTGCGAGGTCTCTGCGGTGGGGGTCTCTACGGGGCTGCCAGGGTCACCTCAGGCTCGCGCATACGACAAACCGCGCATCCTGCACCACTCTCCCCCAAAGCGCGGGGTCGGTGCGTGAATGCGCGGTTTAAGTCTACGCGGTATAGGCGGCGTGTGCCCTAACCTGCGTCACGTGCGGCTGAGGGCGAAACGTTATATTCGTGCTTTCGCGCCTGGCCGGACAGCTGAGCAATCTCATCCATGATCGTGTCGGTGGTGACGCGGCGCTGTTTGCCGGTCATCTTCTCGCCGATCTTCTCAAAGTAGAGCGGCTTGCCCACACGAATCGTGAAGCGGCGCGGGTAAATCATGTTCGACCCGGGCTTCTGCAGGCGGTCGGTACCGATCAGACCGACCGGTACCACGGGCGCGCCGGTCATGTGCGCCAGCCACGCCACACCAATCTTGCCGCGGTACAGGTAGCCGTCACGGGAGCGGGTGCCTTCTGGGTAAATGCCGAAGACCTTACCCTCCTGTAGCTTCTTCAGGGCAATATCGAGCGCCTTGAGCGATTCGGAACGGTCGGAGCGGTTCACGGGAATGATGTCCACGGCTTCGAAGAATGCCTTCATCATCTTGCCGCGCGGACCGGGGGTGTTCACGTACTCAGCCTTAGCTAGGAACGCTACGCGGCGCGGCATCATGGCGGAAATAATGATGGAGTCCAGGAAGGACAGATGGTTGGAGGCGACAATCACCGGGCCGGTGGCGGGGAAGTTTTCGAGTCCGGTCACGCGGGCGCGGAAGACGGTGCGCAGGATTCCGGTGATTGCTTTCTGGGTGGATCTGTAGAGAAGCACGTGAACTCTCCTGAGGTGCCGATAGATTGCGGGCTGTGGCGGCGGTCCGCCGTGGATGCGGGGTGAATGACCCCTTCTGATGATGCACCGTGTGGGTGCACAGAATCTATACTGAAAAAATTTGTACTGTGTTTAGTAGTATCGGGTTTTATTATTCCACACCCGAGTGTAGGAACGTGAGGGGTGCCGCACCTCCCTTCCACATGCTGGGATGCGCCTCCCGCCAAGGATTCAACCTCAACGTAATATTTCAGGTTTTTCGTCGTGTGATTGCAGATTTTCCAGCAAGGTAGCCGCGTCACATTGCGACGAAGCGTCAGTAAAGTTTCTTAAATACGCATTTAATATGCAAAAATAGGAGCAGGGTGGGCTGTCGCACCTCCCTCAAGGACGATTCACCCTGAACATAGTGAGCCGCCCCTCCAGCGGATGTGCGTCGGAACCACTCCACCTACACAATCCACGCACACTGGAGACATACACTATGGCTACAAAACCCGTCTCGCGTGCGCAGGCAGCAAAGATTGCCCGCCGCTCAGACACGGTCGGTGCCTATGCCGGAAAAGGCTGGGTACAGGCTGTTGCGTTTGTGATGCTCCTGGGCTTCACCATCATGGCAGTCCTTGCAATGCGCACCTACGCACTCTCCATGCCGCTACCCGACAAAATCGTCGGTAACGACGGCAAAACCATCGCAACCCAAGAACAGATTCTGCACGGTCAGGAGCTGTTCCAGGGACGCGGCTTGCAGCAGTACGGATCCGTGCTCGGCCACGGCGCCTACCTCGGCCCCGACTACACTGCAGAATACCTGCGCCTGACCACCGATGCCGCCGTCAAGGAGTACCGCGAACAGGGCAAGCAGGACCCCCGCGAACTCGTCAAGAACGAATGGCGCAAGGAGAACAAGTACGACGAGCACACCAAGACCATCACCTGGTCCGCTGGTCAGACCAAGGGCTACCAGCTCATGCTCAAGCACTACCGCGAAACCCTCATGAAGGGTGACACCTCGCAGGGCCTGTTCCCCAACGCCATTAAGAACGAAGAAGAACTGCACGACATCGTCGCATTCTTCGGCTGGACCGCATGGGCATCGGCGGCAGACCGCCCCGACCAGCCCTACTCCTACACCAACAACTGGCCTTCCGAACCCAACGTGGACAACAAGCCCACCGCGGATCTGATGGTCTGGTCGGCACTCTCCCTGATTGCCCTCATCGGTGGTACCGGTCTCATGTTCGCCATCTACGGCCGCTGGTCCCGCGCTATCGGCTGGCACGCGGAAGAGGCACCCGTCCTCGACTTCCGTCAGCCCGACGAAGTTCGCCTAACCCCCTCGCAGAAGGCAGCCTGCCTGCTCTTCGCAACGATTCTGGTGCTCTTCCTACTGCAGGCTCTGGTGGGTGCACTCACCGAGCACTACCGTGAAGAACTCACCGGATTCTTCGGTATCGACATGGGTCAGCTGTTGCCCTACACGGTATCTCGAACCTGGCACCTTCAGCTCTCCCTCTTCTGGACCGCAGGCGCGTTCCTGGCAGGCGGTATCTTCATCGCCCCGCTGATTACCCGCCGCGAACCCAAGAAGCAGGGTCTGCTCACCTACGTTCTCATCGGCGCCGTGGTCTTCGTGGTCCTCGGCTCGCTGCTGAACGAATGGTTCTCGCAGAAGGGCCTGATCCCCAAGGACCTCACCGGCTTCTTCTCGCAGCAGTGGGAGTTCCTGGACCTGCCGCGATTCTTCCAGATTCTGCTCACCGCAGGTATGTTCATCTGGATTGTCATCGTCTGGCGTACCCTCTCCGCTCGTCTGAAGGACTCGAAGAAGACCTCCCTGCCGTGGCTGTTCCTCTTCTCCGGCCTGGCCATCCCCATGTTCTACGCAGTCGGCCTGCTCGCAGGTCAGCGTACCCACGTGACCGTCGCCGAATTCTGGCGATTCTGGGTGGTTCACCTCTGGGTGGAGGACTTCCTCGAACTGTTCACCACCGTCATGGTGGCATACATCTTCGTGCTGCTCGGCGTAGTCCGCGAGCGCATCGCCATCTCCATCATCATGATGGACGCTGTGCTCTACTCCGTCGGTGGCGTGGTCGGTACCCTGCACCACACCTACTTCGTCGGTACCCCCTCCGAACAGATGGCATTTGGTGCGTTCTTCTCCGCAGCTGAGGTTATCCCGCTGACCTTCCTGACCGTTGAGGCATGGGGCTTCATGCAGCTGGGTGCTCGCCAGTACTCCAATCGCACCAAGCCTTTCCCGCACCGTTGGGCTGTCATGTTCCTAATTGCTGTGGGCTTCTGGAACTTCCTCGGCGCAGGTGTGTTCGGCTTCCTCATCAACCTGCCGATCGTGTCCTACTTCGAGATTGGTACGGCACTGACCGCAAACCACGCACACGCCTCCATGATGGGTGTGTACGGTATGCTAGCGATTGCCTTCGCGGTGTTCGGTCTGCGCTACCTGCTCCCGGAGAACAAGTGGCCGGAGAAGAGCCTGAAGTTCTCCTTCTGGACTCTGAATATTGGTCTGCTGTGGATGTCCTTCATCTCGCTGCTGCCGCTGGGTATTGCTCAGCTGTACAAGTCCGTGGGTGAGGGCTACTACGAGGCTCGTTCCTTCGCGTTCATTCACGACGGCGCCTCCGCCGTGATGGGTTGGATGCGTATGCCCGGCGACGTCATCTTCCTGGTTGGCATCATCCCGCTGATCAAGCTGGCACTGCTGGGTATCAAGGAGATTTTCTCCAAGAACGCTAAGGAAACCGTTCTGGAGCTGCCCGAGCCGCCGCTGTATGAAGAGGTTGAGGACGCTCGCATTGCAGAGTTCGCCGGTGCTCAGGCTGCCGAGGAGCTACCCGAGCAGACCAGCCCCTACCGTAGCGATCGTCGAGGCTAATCATGCCTGAGCAGATTGCTGGAGTTTCTTTCTTCGTGTGGCTGGCCTGCGTGTATGCGCTCGGTCTGGTCGCCGTGGGTTGGGGCTTCGATATTCTCGCTAAGCGCACCAGTCAGCGTTTCGTGGCGGCGCGAACTTTCGGGTTCACCTACCACGAAGAGAGCGACGCGTGGCTCTGCCCCGAAGACCAGTGGCTATGGGCGACCGCATTCGACTCGGATAACCGAGTGATGCGTTACCGCGCCAAGCCCAGCGTGTGCAACACCTGCCCTATCAAGGACACCTGCACCGTCTCGGCGAACGGCCGCGAGCTCACCCGCGAAGTGGACGAATGGCCCTACTCCGAGTCGGGCCGTTTCCACCGCGGACTGGCAGTGGCAGTGTCACTGCTAGGTGTGGTCACCCTCATTGGTGCCGCCATCGTCTGGCACTCCCCGCTGGAGCTTCTGGTGGAGGGTGCGGTCGTTGTGGTCTGCCTGTCGCTGACCTACCCGCTGGCTGTGAAGCTCATGCGTTCCCCCGCGAACTTCCAGAACGATCCGAAGCATATTCACGCATCCACCGCTGATGAATCGGTGAACGTGAAGATGGATCGTTTCGCGGCGAAGTGGGGTGGCGTGTCGAATGAGCGTAAGCGCCGCACCGAGCAGACCCGTAAGCAGATAATTGCGGATGCAACCCTGCCGGTTCGTACCTCCTTCCTCGACCCGGACCGCCCCGCATGGAGTGGTACCGGCACCTCCGTTCCGCGTCTGCATAAGACCACGAACGAGGTGTTGCAACAGCAGAACCTTGCTGATGCTCAGGTCGCGGAGGAAATGGCGAAGAAGTAGCGCTGCATAAGTTTTTCCGTTCCGGCGGCTGACCGGTCGGTTGGGTCCGTCTGTTAGCTTCGGTGGCTACCCTGTGTGGATTTCTCTTTCATTTCTCTTTTGCATTTTCCACGCAGGGTGCCGCTAAAGCGCCGACCCGCCGCGACGTACGCCGGGACGGAAAATTCCCCTTCCCAAACTCCTCCATATGTCCGATACCGGGCATCCCCTACTACCTGCACCGTACGGGGCGCGGGCAGGTAGGCACACATACCATCCTCCCCCAATACTTGTGAAGGAAAACCATGGATCCCGTCACTTTGGCAACTATCCTCATCCCAGTTGCCGTTATTGTTCTTTTTATTCTGATTCGTATGTTCCGCGTCATCCCCGAATACGAGCGTGGCATCTCCTTCCGCTTCGGCCACCTGCGCTCAGAGCTGAAGCCCGGCCTGAACGTCGTCTTCCCCTTTGTTGATTCTCTGCAACGCGTTGACATGCGTGTTATCACCCTGACCATTCCCCCGCAGGAAGTCATCACCAAGGACAACGTCCCTGCCCGCGTGAACGCCGTGGTCCTCTTCCGCGTGACTAACGCTAAGAATGCTGTGCTTGAGGTTGAGAACTACCCGATTGCCACCAGCCAGATTGCGCAGACCACTCTGCGTTCCCTGCTTGGTCGCGTTGACCTAGACACCTTGCTCGCGCACCGCGAGGACCTGAACGAGGATCTGCGTTCCATCATTGGTTCGCGTACCGAGCCGTGGGGTATTCAGGTGGAGCTCGTCGAGATTAAGGACGTTGAGATTCCTGAGGCTATGCAGCGCGCCATGGCTCGTGAGGCTGAGGCTGAGCGTGAGCGCCGCGCAAAGATCATTTCGGCCCGCGGTGAGCTGGAGGCTTCGAGCGAGCTGAAGGAAGCATCCGACATTCTGAGCCAGTCCCCCGCCTCCCTGCAGCTGCGTTACCTGCAGACCCTGCTGGAGCTGGGTGCCGACCAGAACTCGACCGTGGTATTCCCGCTGCCCATGGACGTGATTGGCCCGCTCATGGGTGCGCTCAAGGGTGAGAGCAAGTAGGCGCTTCTCCCCCGAATTGCAAGCCGCAGCGGCAGATTCGCAGCGGTGAGAAACATAGAAATATCCCGTGCAGGTGAGAGTATCTGCACGGGATATTTCTATGCGGGATTTATACGCGAAACGCTTTCAAACGGAGCCCGAGAAGAAAACCCGGGAAGGAAGGCGTTTGGCCCGCCGCGGGGGTTGGATGAGGTGGTTGCGGCGGGCCAAACTTTCCTAGGTCGGCTACACACCGTAGAGGTGCGGGCGCGGCAGGTACATCAGCCAGTTGGGTGAGGGCCGGAATCCTACCGTAAACGGTTTTCACCGACGCCTTAAGCATAACCGGCACAACCGCCGAACCGGCGGCAGTCTGAGTGAAGCATCAATCACCCATCTCGCACCATGCTGAGGCAGTATTCAGCCAAAAAACCGGCACCTAAAAGCATCGGTACCTAAAGCACCTACGAGCTGGCTCCGGTGCTACCCTAGCGCAGCGCCCGGCAAACTAACGCAATGCTCGGTGCGCCTGATCAAAGAACTCACGCTCGTACACGCACGCCGACAGGTACGCCCGCGCCGCACGCACACGCTGAGCCGGTGAAGCCGCCTCAAACGCACGCTCTACCTCCGCGAGGCTACGGGCCACATCCGCGGCAAAATCCTCACCACCGTACATGCTCAACCACTCCGCGTACGGGTGGTCCGCGTGATTCTGTGAGGAGAGCACAGCGCCCACCTCTTCGTACAGCCAGTAGCAGGGCAGAATCGCCGCGGCACCGACCACGTAATCATCACCGGCAGCAGAGGCACGCAGGAAATTCGTGTACCCCATCGTAATCGGCGAGGCGCCACCGAGACGCGCACGGTTCGCCAACCAGCCCTCGTGCAGCTGCGATTCGGCAGCAATCGCCTCGTGCGCACCGGCTGCCCAGTGCACCTGCGCCGCAGCGGTATCAGCACGCGCCGAGAGAGTCGCGAGCGCACGCGAATAATCACGCAGGTAGAGGGCGTCCTGGTCCAGGTAGAAGGCGAACAGGTCCTCGTCGAGGGTGCCTTCACCGAGGGCACGCACGAAGGGCAGGTCCAGAATCTGGTGCCAGGTTTCGCCACCGGCTGCCCAGAGGGCGGCGGTCCACGGACCGGCGGGCTTTACGACGGCTTTACCAGCGGGCACAGGGCTGACCGGCAGCAGACGCTCCGGGCTGGTGCCGTCAAGAGTATTGCCCTCAGAGTCGGTGGTGGCGAGCAGGTGATGCCACGGGTACGAGGAAGCGGCAGCCTCCAGACGGCGGGCACGAGCGGCGTGATCCACCGGGCCGTGGCCCTCACCGGAGCCAACCTGCAATCCGGCACCTGCGGCGATGGATTCGTGGAGCCAGCGGGTGCTCCACTGCAGGGCGCGGTGGGTGTCTTCGCTGGTCAGCTGCTGGTCTGCAGCGTGCTCTGCGGCTTCGGTATGCTGTAGCAGTTCCACGCCCAGGCGGGTTGCCAGCGAGGAGGACAG
Source organism: Rothia sp. 27098_8_161 (assembly GCF_041432905.1). Classification (NCBI taxonomy): domain Bacteria; kingdom Bacillati; phylum Actinomycetota; class Actinomycetes; order Micrococcales; family Micrococcaceae; genus Rothia; species Rothia sp. 27098_8_161. Next base: position 193,765 of record NZ_JAPWAL010000001.1, read on the forward strand.
GGAGCATCCGGTGCCGTGCGTATTGCGGCTTTCCAGGCGCGGGGTACGCACATGCGCACAGGTGCCATCCGGGAAGACCGCGGTGTTACCGGCGTCCTCACCGTGCAGGTGGCCACCCTTCACAATCACGGTGGTTCCGGTATCCGCCGCAAGGTTCGCCGCCTGCTCATGAGCCTCATCAAACGTCTGGGCGGGCTCTTTCTGACAGAGCACGGCAAGCTCCGGAACGTTCGGGGTAATCACATCTACGAGCGGCACGAGGTCGCGCAGCGCTTGCTCCGCTTCCGCCTGCAACAGGCGGTCACCGCTAGAAGCAATCATGACCGGGTCGAGCACGACCACGGGCACGGGGTGCTCACTCAGCCAGGTGCGGACTGTGCGAATCGTATCTGCGTCCCCGAGCATGCCGATTTTCACGGCGTCAACGGTGACGTCATCAAAAACAGCGGCAAGCTGCGCGGTCAAAAATTCCAGGGGCGGGGTGAATACTTCGCGCACTCCGCAGGTGTTCTGGGCGACCAGTGAGGTGGTCACGCACATGCCGTAACCGCCGGAAGCGGTAATGGACTTGAGGTCCGCCTGAATGCCTGCACCGCCGGAGGGGTCGGTTCCCGCGATGGAGAGGACCCTCGGCACGTTGAGGGTTCCAACGGCGGTGTTCGTGGCGGGTGTGCTGGTGCGCACGGTAGGCTGCTCTGCCATTATCGATAATCCCTTCGCTAGTTCGAACTAGAGCAGGTTCAATGGGTGATTCTCTCAGCCTTGAGAAGCATGTACTTCACCGGGTGCACCTATCAGAAGACTTTGTGCTGGTGAAGGGGCATGGCGTCAAGGCACCCCATATCGCTCTGCCAGGTTATCACAATGATTCTCACTAGCTGAAAGTTTTGTGGGTGACAAGTGATTCTCTCCGAAATTTTCGTTTAAGCATTGCGGTACTGCACCACCACTCCAGCTCAGTTTTTCCAGCGCAGGTTTCAGCACACACCCCACCCAGAACTCGCCCATTAAAAGACAGTGCCCGGTACCGCTTTAGACAGTACCGGGCGCTATCAGACGGGCATACCTGCCGGGCTTAGGTCAGGGCGAAAATCTCTGCCGGGGAGCCCTCCGCAATGATCCTGCCCTCGTGCAACAGGACCGCACGGTCAGCCAGTGAGGCGATACGCGCATCGTGCGAAATGATTAGCACCGCACGGTTCGCCAGCACGGCACTCAGGGACTCAGTTGCGTCCGCGAGCTCCAGCTGGGTGGTGGACTCATCCAGAATCACGGCGTGCGGGTCAGCAAGCACGATACGTGCCAGTGCCAGCTGTTGAATCTGGTCGCGGGTCAGAGGCGAATCCGCGCCGCTGACGACGGTGTCCATGCCCTGCGGCAGGTCGCGCCACCAGCGGGCACCGATAGCGTCCAGTACCTCGCGCATCTGCTCGACGGTTGCATCCGGCACGACCACCGTAAAGTTATCGGCGAGAGTACCGAAGAAGACGTGTGCTTCCTGGGTGCAGACCAGCAGACGCGGGCGGCCGTCGGTGGCGGCATCGGTCGGGAAGTCGCCGTGACCCACCGGGCGACCCATCACGTTAATGGTGCCGTCCAAGGCGGTCAGCGAACCACCAATCAGACGAGCCAGGGTGGTCTTGCCCGAGCCGGATCGACCCACCAAGGCGAGCGCTTCGCCGCGGCGAATCTTCAGGTTGATGCCTTCCAGAACGAGAGCGTCCGGCGAGTAGCCGTACGAGACGTGGGAGCAGTCAACGGCATACTCCGGGTTCTTCACGGCTTCATCAGACACGGCGGCGAACGCTTCGGCGCGGTGCTGTGCACGCTCCTCACGCTGCTTCTTCGCCAAGGAGACCACGCCGAACACGCGGCCCATGTTCACGAGCATGATGCGCAGGTTGCTAACGTGGTGGTTCAGCATGTCGGCGAGGGTTCGCAGGCTGAAAACCATGACCGAGGCGGTCGCTACGGCACCCCAGCTTGCCCAGCCGAGAGCCACGCAGGCGGCGCCCCAGAGCATGCACAGAACCGTGGGGATCCAAGCGTTGATAGCGTCCACGGTGAAGTACAGCTGGCGGATGCGCACCATGCCCAGCTGCGCGGCGAACTGGCGCTTGTTCTCGCCGGCGAAGGCGTCCTCGCGGGCGGTGTGAACGCCCAGCTCACGGATCGTGGATGTGCCGCGAATATTCTCGGTCAGCACGCTGTTGAGGTCGCTCACGCGCTCCTGGGTGGCCTGGTTGCGTGCCGCCATGAGCGGTAGCATCTTCGACATAATGAGCGCCAGACCGGCAATCATGGGCAGCATGATCAGGCCCATTGCTGGGCTCACAAACGCCAGAGAGATCGTGGAAACCAGGAAGTACAGAATCACGTAGATTGCACCGAGAAGGTCTGTGCTGACAGCGTTTGCTGCCGAGGACAGGTCGTCGGTCACGCGGGTGAGCAGGTCGCCGCTACCGGCTTCTTCCACGGTGCGTGCGTCCAGATCGAGGGTGCCGTCGAGGGTGTCCTGGTTGGCGTCACGGGTGACGAGTGCACCTAGTCGGGCCGCACTGTACGAGGAGACCATGAGGGTTATCGCCTGCACGATGAACGCCGCCAGGATAATCAGAATCGGCTGCCACGGGTAGCTGGAGAACTTGCCCGCCACCACGTCGTCCACAGTGGCACCAATCTGCAGGGGCACCACCGCACCCATGAGGGTGCTGACCATGTAGATGACGAAGGTGTAGAGGGCCCGCCCCTTATGCACTGCGAGGTAGTTCCACATGCGGCGTGCCACATAAGCGGGGGTTTCGATGGGGAGCTGCTTTGCCATGCTAGTTCACCTCCTGATTCTGAGTGGTTTCCGGGTAGCCGTCGCGTTCCATGCGGCGGGTCGTCTCCGCGGTCGTGGAGACAACGTAGACCTGCTCCAAATCCTGTAGCAGGCCGGGATAACCGACGGGCAGGCGGTCGCTACCGATTTGGGTTTCCATCGCATCGTAGATGTAGCGCTGGCTGGGTTCGTCCACGGAGTTCAGCGGCTCAGTCAGGATGAGCACCTGCGCATCCTGTGCGAGCGCACGGGCGAGTGCCAGACGCTGACGCTGACCACCGGAGAGGTTCGCGCCTTCACTGGTGATGCGGGCGGCGAAGTAGTCTTCGGGGTTGCGTCCGCCCAGTCGGTAGGCGATTTCGCGGGAGTCGGTAATCTTCAGCAGCTCCTGGTCCTTTGCCTGTGCCAGCTCCTCGTCGGGGTTCGGCACGGTGCCCAGGCGCAGGTGCTCCTGCAGGGTTCCGGCGAAAATCATGGGGTTCGGCTCGCTCAGCAGCACGCGGCGGCCGGTAGCGTCCTTGAGGTCCTCTCCCCCACGTCGCAGGGTGCGGGCAAGCGCCTCGGCGTAGTCTTGCGCGGTGAGGTTGTAGTCGCGCGGGTTGACGTACACGATGCGCGGGTTGCTAGCGCCGGTGGGAGCGACGGGTACGGACACCTCAAAGGTGCTCGCCTCGACTGCCTGTACGGCGCGTGCCAGCTGCGCCATTTCTTCATCGGTGCGCGGGCTCTTCAGCACGCCCTGGCGTACGCCCGCGTGACCTTCGAGGCGGGCGACCTTGGCGAGCGCAATCTTGGCGTATCGCCATGCGGTGAGGAAGTTCTGGGTAATCCAGATGGGGCCGCCCATCATCGCGATAATGGAGGCGACGGTCACCAGGGACGCAGCGGGCGTGTCGGAGACCCAGCGGCCGTTTTCGACGTGGCCGGTGAGGGCGAAGCCGATGCCGAGCAGGGTGACGGCACCGCCGAGCAGTGCGCGGATGAGGTACATCCAGCGGTGCGTCTTTTCGTAGCGCATGTAGCTGTCGAAGACTTCGGCGGTGCCGCGGTGGTAGCGTTCACGTATCTGTTCTTCGGCGCCGAGGCCGGCGATGGTGCGCAGACCGGTGGCGATGTCGGAGGCGCGTGAGGAGGCTTCGCCGTCCTTTTCGCGGTATTCGCCAATCTTGGATTCGAGGAAGGTCGAGTACCAGGCGATGACGACGACCACAATGAGCGTGCCGATAAGGGTGACGACCGCAGTGACGGGGTTGATGAGCCAGAGCTGCACGGCACCGAGGGTCGCGATGATCATGGCGTTAACGAATAGCGGCAGTGAGAAGTAGACGTCCGTAATGCGGCGTACATCTTTGTTCATGACCGTGACCGCTTCGCCGGAGTCTACGCTGGCTCGGGTTTTGCCCATGAGCCGGTTGATGTAGATGCGCCAATCGCGGCCGAGTTCTGCACTGAGGGTCATGGAGGTACCCCAGCCGAAGAACTCGTTAATCACGATGAAGGTGATGGATGCGACAACTACCCAGAACATGGGCCAGGCGTCGGTGGCTTTTCCTGCGATGTACTGGTTGATGAATTGACCTACCATGACGGGAATCAGGATTGCGCCGATACCTGCGGTAGCTTCACCCACGATGGGGATTGCCCAGCGGTGCCAGGGGTATTTGTGTCCGGGCGCAGTGACACGCAGGGCGAGGCGCTTTTTGAGGGCTTCCTCTTCGGCCTTGCGCAGTTCGCTGCCGGTTATTTCCTGTGCAGATTTTTTCTGAGCGGCTTTTTCCTGCGTAGTTTTGTTATGCATGGATTCTTCATGCGTAGATTCTTCACGCGCAACGTTTTCTTGTGCCTTGTCATCATTGCATTCAGTCATTCAACGTTTCTCCTTTCTCTTACCCTATTCCTTTATCAATGTGGCACGCAACACTAAGAGTGTATTAGGTGGGGTGTGTCGTTATTTATGCAACGTATTTTGGGGCGTGTATCAACCGCACGGTATGAGCCGGCGTCAATCGGAGGACTTGAACCTAGGTGGCAATTTATACGACATGGAGGTCTGTGTTTTCGACCTTCTAAGCACCAAGTTTTTGCACCACTGCACTTTTAGTGCTTTGTTCTACACTACACGAATTTTGGGAATTCCCGCTTTAGCGCGGCACCGCACCTCCGGAACGCTCCGCAAAGGAACCGCAACCACCCTGCAAAGATGCAGCGAACACCCCGCAAACACTCCGCGAGTACCCGTTTGTTCCCTCGTAACGATAACGCCCCCGCACCCGCGCTATTCCCGATAGACTGGAATCCTCATGAGTATTTTGAATTTTCTTTCTCCCACGCTGGGTGAGAATCCCGGCGACTACAATCGACGCGATTTTAAGAGCAACCCCCTCACCGCCGAAGAAATCTATGAATCCTTCACCGAGTGGATTTCGACCCGGGGCATGACCCTGTACACCGCCCAGGACGAGGCTGTTCTGAGCATTGCCGCCGGACATAACGTGGTGCTGGCAACCCCGACCGGTTCGGGTAAGTCCACTGTGGCTGTTGCCGCGCATTTTACGGGCCTGGCAACCGGTCAGCGCTCCTACTATACCGCCCCCATTAAGGCGCTGGTGTCTGAGAAGTTCTTTGATCTGATCAATATTTTTGGTGCCGAGAACGTGGGCATGATTACCGGCGACTCCGCCATTAATACGGAGGCGCCCATTATCTGCTGCACCGCGGAGATTCTCGCCAATATTGCCCTGCGCGAGGGTAAGGATGCGGACCTCTGCCAGGTCATTATGGACGAGTTCCATTTCTACTCTGACCCGCAGCGCGGCTGGGCGTGGCAGCTTCCCCTGCTGGAGCTTCCGCAGGCGCAGTTCCTGCTGATGAGCGCGACCCTGGGCGATACGACTCGCTTCCAGGAGGAGATGACGGCGCTGACCGGTCGTGAGAGTGACCTGGTGGCGCATTCTGAGCGTCCTATTCCGTTGCATTTCTACTACTCCACCACCCCGGTTCAGGAGACGGTGCAGGAGCTCGTGCAGACCAAGCAGACTCCGGTCTATATTGTGCATTTCTCGCAGAAGGCGGCGCTGGAGCAGGCGAATGCGCTGCTGTCGGTGGCTATTGCCTCGAAGGAAGATAAGGAACGCATCGCGGAGCTGATTGCGAAGTTCCGTTTCGGTCCGGGCTTTGGTAAGGCACTGAATAAGCTGGTGCGTGCCGGTATCGGTATTCACCACGCGGGTATGCTACCCAAGTACCGCCGCCTGGTGGAGCAACTGGCTCAGGAGGGCCTGCTCAAGGTGATTTGCGGTACCGACACCCTGGGTGTGGGTATTAACGTTCCCATCCGTACCGTGCTGATTACGGCGCTGTCGAAGTTTGATGGTGCCCGCAGCCGTCGTCTGCGCGCCCGCGAGTTCCACCAGATTGCTGGACGCGCCGGCCGCGCCGGTTTTGATACCGCCGGCACCGTGGTGGTTCAGGCACCCGAGCACGATATTGAGAATGCTCGCCTGCTGGCTAAGGCTCAGGCGAAGTTCGGTGACGACACTAAGCGCATTAACCAGTCACTGTCCTCCAAGCGTAAGAAGGCACCGGAAGGCTTCGTTGGCTGGTCCGAGAAGACTTTTGACCAGCTGGTAGAAGCCGCCCCGGAGCCGCTAACCTCTTCCTTCGACATCACCCACTCGATGCTGCTGAACCTGATGCACCGCCCGGAGAACCCGGTCGTTGCCGCGTACCGCATCATCCAGCAGAACCACGAGAGCCCTGCGCGCCGCCGCGAGCTGCTGCGCAAGGCAATCGGTATCTACAAGGAGCTGCTGACCGGCGGCGTGATTGAGCGAACCAACACCCCGGACGAGCACGGCTCCTACCTGCGCCTGACCGAGGATTTGCAGGATAACTTTGCCCTGAACCAGCCGCTGTCCGCTTTTGCGGTCGCCGCACTGGAACTGCTCGACCCCGAATCCCCCAGCTACGCGCTGGACGCGCTCTCCCTCATCGAGGCGACCCTGGAATCGCCGAACCAGGTGCTGTACGCGCAGGAACGCAAGGCAAAGAACGAGCTGTCGGCACAGCTGAAGGCGGACGGTGTGGACTACACCGAACGCATGAACGAGCTGGACAAGGTCACCTACCCGCAGCCTCTGGCGGAGCTCATTGAGCAGGCGTACACGACCTACAAGCAGTCCGCACCGTGGGTGGCTCGTTTTGAGCCGCGGCCCAAATCGATTGTGCGTGACATGTACGAACGCGCGATGGGCTTCAATGACTTCGTGCAGTACTACTCGCTGGAACGTGCCGAGGGCGTGTTTCTGCGCTACCTCTCTGACGCGTACAAGGCGCTACGCCACACCATCCCTGATTCTGCCGTAACCGACGAGCTCGACGACATTATCGCGTGGCTCGGCGAGCTCGTGCGCCAGACCGACTCCTCCCTGGTGGATGAGTGGGAGAAGCTAGCTGCCGGCGAAGACACCGCCACCATTGCCGCCGAGCACGCCTCCATCGAGGAGGAAGAGCCTCCCGCCGTGACGAAGAACCTGCGCGCCTTCCGTGTGATGGTGCGCAATGCCCTGTTCCGCAGAGTGGAGCTCTTCGCTGAGGAGCGTGACCGCGCCCTGGGCGCCCTGGACGAGTGGTGCGGCTGGGATGCCGACCGCTGGGCGGACGCTATGGACGACTACTTCGACGTCTACGACGACATCTACACGGACGCCGATGCGCGCTCGCCTCGCCTGGTCAGCATGGATGAGGACACCGCCGCGCATCCGGGCGTGTGGAAGGTTCAGCAGAGCTTCGCCGATCCCGAAGACAACTTTGACTTCGGTATTCGTGCCGAGGTTGATTTGGTTGCCTCCGATGAGGCTGGGTACCCGGTATTGAAGATTCTGAGCGTGGGCGAGTTCTAAGACTCCGAATGAAACTCCGTCCGAGGCTCAGCCACGATGTTGCCCGTAGTGGGCTAGAATACAGAGTATCTATCTATTTGAATGAAAGAAGGTTCACCGTTGACCGTTTCTTCGCTTCCCAAGGTTGAGTACCGCAAGGGTTCGGTCGTCAAGCACGACGGCTACGAGATTACCGACCACTGGTTCCAGGTTCCCCTGACCCACGGTCTGATTTTTTCCAAGGGCAAGGATGCCGCTCTCTCCTCCCGTTTCGCGGACCAGACCATCACCGTGTTCGCCCGCGAGGTCGTGAGCACCAACGAGACTCTGACCGTTTCGGCTGATAAGCGTCCTTACATTGTGTACCTGCAGGGCGGCCCCGGTTTCGGTTCGCCGAAGACCGGCTCCATTGGCGGCTGGATTGCTGAGCTGGCGAAGACTCACCGCGTGATTCTTCTGGATCAGCGCGGTACCGGCATGTCTTCCCCGCTGTCTGCTCGCAACATCACCGCTGTGGGTGACCCGCAGGTTCAGGCTGAGTACACGGAGCTGTTCCGGGCGGATTCCATCATTGCTGACGCTGAGGCTGTCCGCGAGGTGCTGCTCGCTAACCGTGCAGACAAGCGCTGGTCCACCATTGGTCAGTCTTTCGGTGGCTTCCTGACTCTGTCCTACCTGTCGTTCGCACCTCAGTCGCTGCGTGACTGCCGCATCACTGCGGGTCTGGCACCGATTCGTACCTCGGTGGATAACGTCTACCAGCACACCTTCGACCGAATGAAGGAACGTGTTGAGGAGTACTACAGCTGGTTCCCCGAGGATGCTGAGCTCGCCACCCGCATCGCTGAGCACCTACGCACCCACAAGGAGTACCTGCCCACCGGTGAGCGTCTGACCGATCACCGCTTCCAGATGGCTGGCCACTTCCTGGGTGGCCGCTGGCGTGAGCGCGGTCTGCACTACTTCCTGGAGACCGCTTTCGCCGAGGGTAACGACCACCTCTCCGATCAGTTCCTGACCGCTATGGGTGCCGAGGTAACCTTCCAGGCGAACCCGCTGTACGCCCTGATGCACGAGACCATTTACGCTGACGGCCCCGCTGACGGCGTTCTGCCCGGCATTCCCGGCTACGAGCTGTCCCCCTCCCCCGCACCGACCAACTGGTCTGCTGCTCGCGTGGCGGCTTCCCGCCCCGAGTTCGCACCGGATGCAGATCGTCTGCTCTTCACCGGCGAGCACATCTTCCCCTGGTACTACGAGGAGGATCCCTCGCTGCGTCCGCTGGCTGAGGTTGCTAACCTGCTGGCTGAGAAGAAGGACTGGGGTCGCCTGTACGACCACGCACAGCTGCATAAGAACGAGGTTCCCGTAGTGGCTGCGGCGTACAACCCGGACGTGTACGTGGACTTTGAGCACTCCATGGAGACCGCTCGCTGGGTCGGTAACACTCAGGTGTGGACCTCGAAGACCCACCACCACGACGGTTTCGGTTCTGACTCTCTGACCATTCTGGGTCACCTGAAGAACATGCTGGCTGAGGTGCACAACCAGTAAAACTTTCAAGATAGCGAAAGCCCCTCACCCCGGTTAATCCGGTGTGAGGGGCTTTCGTGTGAGCGCTTAGCCTGGTGAGGCTACAGGCTCAGTAACTACTTGGAGGAAGAGTGCGCATCCTGTGCGGTGCGGGCACGCATCACGAGGGTGTGGTATTCGTCTTCCTTCTCGATCAGCTCTTCACGCAGCTTGGCGGGAATGGCGTTGAGCTTCTCGGTTTCCTGTTGCCAGCGGACGGTGATGTCTGCACGCTCGGCGGCGGGTGCGTCCTCGGGCAGTGCCAGGTACTTCTCGGAGAGCGCCTGAACACGCTGGATGGTCTGCAGTGCGCGGCCCTTGGGACTGAGCAGCGAAGCAAGCACGGTAATGATTAGAACGCCCACAATGACCATCAGCGACATTTCGGTGCTGATTTCGACCACGTGCACGGGCTCGCCGTGGTTAATGAACGGCAGGTTGTTCTCGTGCATTGCGTGCAGGATGAGCTTCGCACCAATGAACGCGAGGATGGTCGCCAGGCCGTAGGAGAGGTAGATGAGGCGGTCCAGCAGACCGTCAATAAGGAAGTACAGCTGGCGCAGACCCATAAGTGAGAATGCGGTCGCAGTAAACACAATGTAGACCGACTGGGTGAGGCCGAAGATCGCGGGGATCGAGTCGAGTGCGAAGAGCAGGTCGGAACCGGCGATAGCGACCATGACGAGCATCATGGGGGTCATGACACGCTTGCCGTTTTCGATGGTGAAGAGCTTGTCGCCGTCGAAGTGGTCGCTGGTCTTCAGGTACTTCTTGGCGAGGCGGACCATAATGTTGTCTGCTTCGTCGTCACCGTCGCCGTCGGTGATTTCATCCTTGAGCAGGTTACCTGCGGTCATGAGCAGGATCAGGCCGAAGATGTAAAACACCCAGGCGAAGGAGTTGATGATTGCTGCGCCGGCAAAGATGAAGGAGCCACGCGCCAGGATCGCAAAGACGATACCGAAGAGCAGGACCTTCTGCTGATTCTCACGGGTGACACGGAAGGTGCCCATAATGATCATGAAGACGAAGAGGTTATCGACCGAGAGAGCTTCTTCGGTGATGTAGCCTGCGTAGAATTCGGTAGCTGCGGAGGGGCCGTTCGTCACGAAAATGTACAGACCAAACAGCAGCGCGATGCTGATGTAAATACTCGACCAGATGGCCGCTTCCTTGACGGTGGGTTCGTGCGCCTTACGGACGTGGAACACGAAGTCGAAGGCCAATAGACCCGCGATGATGAGAATAGTAACCAACCATTGCAACCCGGTAACTTCCATGGGGAGCCTTTCTTGTGGTGTGCGTACAGGACCACAAGTCTCTCCCGCCGACCTGAATGGAGGTCGGCTCGATTCACCGGTTAGACGCCTTCGGCTAACGTGCTGACGATGAGTCGATTGGTGGGATACTCCCTTGCTCGGTGAACGATTATACAGCAGGTTGGGGTTTTTACGCAGGAGCCCCTCCGGGAGAACTTTCAGGAGCGAGATGTACCGAAACGCCGCATCCGGCAGGGGTGACCTGACGGATGCGGCGTTTCGGGTGATGAATAAGCACTGCCTAGTTGGGGGTCTAGCTGGCGACGCTATGAGTTGGCGCTGTTACTAGTTGGCAACGGTGAAGCGGCGGCCCGCGTGCTTAGGCTCTTCTACCTCATCAATCAGGGCGACAGCAAAATCCTCGGCGCTAACGAACTCGCCTGCGGGGGTGTCCAGTGTGGTGTTGTACTTGCCGGTGCGCTCACCCGGTGCGATTTCAAACGCCGGGGAGAGCATGGTCCAGTTCAGACCCTCGGATGCGCGGTAATCGTCGAGAATCTGCGCGAACGCCTTCGCCTCGGGCTTGTACTCTTCCGGGAAGCCTTCGCTATCAACGAAACGGTTGCCGTTGCCGTCCTCAAGGGAGCCAGCACCACCGACGACCAGCAGTCGACCGGTAGGTGCTGCCGCGATTAGCGCACGGTGTGCGTCGATGACCGGCTGCGCGGAGGTGCCGCGACCGCCCGGAACGGCGACGATGGTGACGTCGTGGTTGTTGACGATGTCGACCAGTGCCGCGGTATCTGTAAGGTCGATGCTGTGGGCGGTGGTGCCTTCGGGTGCCTTGCCGGAGCGGGTGTATGCATCGACCTGGTGGCCGCGGGAGATTGCTTCTGCTGCGGTGCGTGCGCCGACCATGCCGGTTGCGCCGATGATTGCGATGTTCATGAGGGGTTCTTTTCGGGTAGGTCTTCTGTAGTTTTTCTTGCGGTGTTCCGCGTAATGGTTTTATAGTATCTATTAGAAACCAGGTACCTCAAGGTAACTATTGGAGATGCGTAGAAAATATTTAAAAATATTTTTCGCCCCCTCTCCACCCCTAAAACAGCCCCTTGGCAGATTGAAAAGACAGCAGCTATGACCACCCCGCTCACCTCCCCCACACACGAAACTGCAGTAAGCACCTGCACCCAGCAGGACGACCTGCGCGCCAATATTCTCACCAGCGCCTGCCCCTCCCGCACCGTGATGCGCCACCTCACCGACCGGTGGACCCCGCTCATTGTTGCGGTGCTCTCCGAACAGCCCGTCGCCCGCTTCGGCGAACTCAAGGTAAGTATTCAGGGTGTCTCCCCCAAGGTCCTCACCCAGACCCTGCGCTCCATGGAACGTGACGGCCTGGTAGAACGTCGGGTCACCGCATCCATTCCGCCGCGCGTGGACTACGAACTGACCACGCTCGGTATGACCCTCATTGAGCCGATGTCCGCCCTGCGCCACTGGGCGCAGGACAATATGCAGGCGGTACTCGAAGCCCGCGAGCGCTACGACGCCACCGCACTAGAGAACGGCGACGTGTAAAAGGCGCAACGTAAAAAGTACAGCATAGAGCGGCATAGTATATAAAAACGCAGTGTAGAGAGGCACCGCACAGCTCAATACCGTACAGCAACCCCATATCAAAGTAACCCTCCCCGTGAACTATTACGGGGAAGGCTACTTCTATATTTCATTCTATGAGGAGACCATGTTGAAGGTCGGCGGGGTGAAAGCAATCGGGTTTACCTGCTTGTTGGTATCCACTGTGCCGTTCTCATGAATCATCGGGACGGTAATAACCACCTCAAACTGGTACATGCCTTCCATGAGCTTATCGCCACACAGCGCAAAACGCGCAGAGATGTCCGTCGCTTGATCATTCATGCTCGATGCAAACGGAATGACCTGACCCCGAACGGTCTGAGTCTTGCCGTTGCGGGTCATGACGGCCGCCTTACCGGTCGGGTCAGTGGTGAAGATCTGACGGTCAATGATTTCACCATGGGTAAAGTCTGGCCCCTGAACCGCCTTGCAATCATCAGCCGAAACAGCGAATACGGGCACCGCCGTGGAGTCAGCAATAGCGGGCACAGCCCAGAGTGCGCCGCGGGTGAGGTTGCGGCGGGTAACAAAACGAGCTCCCGTAGTGTGTGCGTCTGGAGATTGATTCACAGTAGTCGCAGATTTTTCTTCGTCGTTCAGAAACATCAAGGTGTTATTTGACACGTAAAATACCTTGATAGTCTACATCATGTATCTGCACCCAGTGGAAGTTCATGAACGATAAGTTACCTCATGGCGAAAAACCCAAGTCGGGACCCTAAACACCGGGCTTAGAACACCGGGTTTAGGCGTGGCCTGCCTCCTTCATCAGGCGCAACTCCTTCTTCAAATCGGCAAGCTCATCACGCAGACGTGCCGCCAACTCAAACTGCAGGTTCTCTGCCGCCACGCGCATCTGCTCGCTCATCTGCTCAATCAAATCCAGCAGATCTTCGGCAGGTGCCGCCGCCAGGCCGTCGGCACGAACACGCGCCTCCGCACGGGCGAGAAGCTCCTCCGACTCCGGGGTGCTCGTGGCAATCTTCGACGAGGTCGCAGAACCGGTCTTCACACCCGCACTCACCGTCCGGGCACCCTTCTTACCGCTCTTCCGCAACTGCAGAAGCTCGCGGGTATCCTCTTCCTCGCGGGCGAGAACATCCGTAATATCGGCAATCTTCTTCCGCAGAGGCTGCGGGTCAATACCGTGCTCACGGTTGTACGACTGCTGAATTTCGCGGCGGCGGTTCGTCTCATCAATCGCCACGCGCATCGAATCCGTCATCTTATCGGCGTACATGTGCACCTGACCGGACACATTACGCGCCGCACGACCAATGGTCTGAATCAGCGACGTGGTCGAACGCAGGAAGCCTTCCTTATCGGCATCCAGAA